>JAICUS010000390.1 GCA_025935735.1 Solirubrobacteraceae bacterium
GCAAGATTCCCCACTGCTGCCTCCCGTAGGAGTCTGGGCCGTGTCTCAGTCCCAGTGTGGCTGATCGTCCTCTCAGACCAGCTACCCATCGTCGCCTTGGTAGGCCGTTACCCCACCAACAAGCTAATGGGCCGCGGGCCCTTCCCGATGCGAAGGCCGAAGCTATCTTTGCTCGGATCTCTTGAGAGATACGAGAACATCCGGTATTAGCCCGAGTTTCCTCGGGTTGTCCCGGTCATCGGGGTGGGTTACCCACGTGTTACTCACCCGTTCGCGGCTCTGCCCCGGGCCGAAGCCCGGTTCGTCGCTCCACTTGCATGTGTTAAGCACGCCGCCAGCGTTCGTCCTGAGCCAGGATCAAACTCTCCGTAAAAATTGGTCGTGCCCCGTAGGGCACAAGCCTTTACAAAGAGGTGTCATGTCCGTACTAACGGGCGCCACCGTACACGTGGCGGCATCCCTCGGACTTGACGAGGTTTGTATCTGGCCGTCGCCCAGGCCGGGATGGCCAAGACGACGGGTCGAACCTGGACGCGATCTACAGACTCACAAGAGTCTGGTGATCGCACGCTGTTGAGTTTTCAAAGACCGTCGCGCCTCAGATGGCGGTGATTCCGCCGGAAGTCTAAACGCTTCCCCACTTCGGCCGTAAAGAAGGCCTCCTCACGGAGGCCCCCGCACATCCGGTTTTCATGGGGAACGAGAAGTCTAGCGCTCTGGCGAGAGAACCGTCAATTCTCCGCGGCCGCCGGCCCCGAATTACCGGCTGACCTGCGGAAACGCTTGAATCGCCGCTTGCCAAGCTGAAGCACGGCGCCGTCGAGCCGGTCGGCCGGGACGTCGAGCTCGGCCCCGTCGAGCGCCTCGCCGTCGAGCTTGACACCGCCCTGCGCCAGCAGCCGCCGCGCCTCGGCTCCTGAAACGCCGAAGTGATCGCGGATCAGCGCCGGCAGATGCACCGGATCCCCGTCCGGAAGCGGCGCCTCCTCCACCTCGTCGGGCAGCGCGTGCTCCACGTGCAGGCGGTCGAAATGGGCCTCGGCCTCGCGCGCCGCCTCCTCGTCGTGGTAGCGGGCCACTATTTCACGCGCGAGGGCGCGCTTCGACTCCACTGCCGGCTTGGACCGGTCGAGCGGGTGGTCGAGCAGCAGGTCGTAGTAGGTGCCCATCACGTCGTCCGGGATCCGCATCAGCTTGCCGAAGATCTCGTCGGGCGGGTCTGTCACGCCCACGTAGTTGCCGAGCGACTTGGACATGCGCTGAACGCCGTCGATCCCCGGGAGGATCGGCATCGTGATGATCGACTGCGGAGCCACCCCGTAGGCGCTCTGCACATCGCGCCCGAGCAGGAGGTTGAACTTCTGATCCGTTCCGCCCAGCTCCACATCCGACTTGATGGCCACGCTGTCGTAACCCTGAAGTAACGGATAAAGCAGCTCGAGCACCGAGACGGGCTCCCGAGCGTTCCAGCGTTTGGAGAAATCGTCGCGCTCGAGTATCTGCGCGACGGTGGCCGTGCGCGCCAGGCGGAACAGGTCCTCGGCGGGCATGTCGAGCCACTCGCCGTTGCGCCGGACCTCGGTGCGCTCGGGGTCCAGGACCTTCATCGCCTGCTCCTGGTAGGTCACGGCATTGCGGTCGATCTCCTCGCCGGAGAGCTGAGGCCGGGTGGCCGAGCGGCCACTCGGATCGCCGACTCGCCCGGTGTAATCCCCGATGATGAGGACGACCGTGTGGCCCAAGTCCTGGAACTCGCGCAGCTTGCCCAGCACCACGGTGTGCCCGAGGTGGATATCCGGCGCCGTGGGGTCGATGCCCAGCTTGACCCGGAGCGGGCGGCCCTCCGCCAGTTGGCGCTCCAGAGCCCCTTCGGGCAGCGCATCCACGACGTTCCGGAGCAGGAAAGTGGCGTCGGAGGCCTCCGGTTCCGTCACGGTCGCAATGCTAGACTCCCGGCCTCGTCGGACGGAGCTCATGGGCCGCCGCCCCCACTATCCCGAACGGGTCGAGGGCCGTCCCACCTAACGCATGCCGGACTCGACGCCAACAGTTACGGGGCCTACATCCGCTGCCGCGGATCCGACTGACCTCCCCGGTCGCAACGGGCGCAACGGCGCCTCCGGCGGCGCAGCCAAGCCGCCCAAGCGCAAGATCAAGAAGCTGCGGCTCTTCCTGGTGCTGGCCGGACTGGGGCTGCTCGCCTTCATCTCGACCGTGTTCGGGATGATGATGGCGGTGGCGAGCGAGATCCCCTCGCTCGAGAACAGCGCTGAGTTCAAGGCCGCGCGCAACTCCAACCTGGTGGCCGACGACGGCTCGCCGCTCGCGCGGCTGACCGGCAACCAGAACCGGATCCTGATCGATCCGAACGACATCTCGCCGAACATCAAGAACGCTGTCATCGCGATCGAGGACAAGCGCTTCTACACGCACAAGGGCGTGGACTGGAAGGGCATGATCCGTGCCGGCTTCGCGGACTTCACCCACCACGGCGCGGTGCAGGGCGGTTCGACGATCACCGAGCAGTTCGTGAAGAACGCGCTGGCCGCCCAGAACAACCGCACGATCTTCGAGAAGCTGCGCGAGGCGGCGCTCGCGTATCACCTGGAGAAACAGTGGTCGAAGCAGAAGATCCTCGGCGAGTACCTGAACACCGTGTACTTCGGCAACGGGGCGTACGGCATCGAGTCGGCGATGCGCACGTACTTCGGCGGCACACAGACCGACTACGACCCGAACGAGCGGGCCGCGCGCAACGCCACGCCTGATCAGGCCGCGCTGCTCGCGGGCATCATCGCCTCGCCGAGCGGGTTCAACCCGGTGACCAATCGCAGGGCTGCGCTCGACCGGCGCAACCTCGTGCTCAAGCTCATGCTCGAGCAGCGCATGATCAGCGCGGGTCAGTACCAGCAGGCGATCATCCAGGCACTGCCGTCGGCGGAGAACGTGCACCCGCCGCGGCCGGACTCGAAGCAGCCGTACTTCTCCACCTGGGTCACGCAGCAGCTTGTGGACCGGCTGGGGTCGGGGCGCGTGTTCGGGGGCGGGCTGAAGATCAAGACGACCATCGATCCCCAGCTGCAGGCCGCGGCCGTGCAGGCGATCAACGGGCGGCTGGCCGGGGTCGGGCCGAGCGCGTCGCTCGTGGCGATCGACAACAAGACCGGCGAGGTGCGGGCGATGGTCGGTGGCAACGACTACAACACGCACCCGTTCAACATCGCCACCGATGGGCACCGCCAGCCCGGCTCGTCGTTCAAGACCTTCACCCTCGTGGAGGCGCTGCTGCGCGGGATCTCGTCCGGGAGCGTGTGGCCTTCGGCGCCAGTCACTTTCCACGTGTCCAAGAAGGAGCTCTTCCCGGTCCACAACTTCGAGGACTCCTATCTCGGCTCCGTGTCGCTGGCGAACGCGTTCGCGTACTCGGACAACTCGGTCTTCGCGCGCGTGGGCGTGTCGATCGGGACGCACCGGATCGCGCGGCTGGCGAACAAGATGGGTCTGCACACCCCGGTCTCGACCAACCTGGCGATCACGCTCGGCGCCCTCAAGGAGGGCGTGAACCCGCTCGAGATGGCGTACGCCTACTCGACCATCGCCAACGACGGCAAGCGCGTGACGAGCAACCTGCCGGCATGGAAGAACGGCCCCGTGGCGGTCGAGGACGTGCGGCAGGCGAACGGACACCGGCTGATCAAGTACAAGCGCAAGACGATTCAGGTGATCCCGACGGCCATTGCCGAGGAGGCCAAGCAGGTGATGACCGGGCCGGTGACGCACGGGACGGCCACCGCCGCGCAGCTCCCGAACGACGTGGTCTACGGAAAGACCGGCACGACCGAGAACTACGGCGATGCGTGGTTCGTGGGCTTCGACTCCCACTACACGGTGGCGGTCTGGGTGGGTTACCCGGACAGGCTGGTGCCGATGAAGACCCAGTACCGCGGCGGCCCGGTTGAGGGTGGCACCTACCCCGCCGAGATCTGGCACGACTTCATGGTGCAGGCGCTGTCGATCCTGAACGCGCGCAACCCGAAGAAGGACCAGACCAGCCCGCTGCCGGGTCAGGGCAGCACCACCGCTCCGGTCACGCCGGCGCCATCCTCCACCGCGCCGACGGGCGGAGGCACCACGACGCCGCAGGCGCCCGCGGACCAGCAGCCGCAGACGAAGAAGCAGCCGACCCAGCAGACGCCGCAGCAGCAGACCCCGCCGGCGCAGACGCCTACGCCCGGTACGGGCAACGGCGGCACGGGCGGCGCCTCGCCCGGTTAACGGCGCCGCATCGCGGCCGGCCAGGGGCGACTGACGCTGCGGCTTCGCGGGTCGCAGAAGCGCCAGGGCAGGTCAGCGGCCTTGGTGATGCCGATGCGCTCGCCGATCGCGAGCTGCGCCGGGCGGTCCCCATTCTGCGGGGGCAGGATCTGGATCGGGCCGTCGCCAAGGAGCGAGGTGTCGTTCTCGCCGAGCTCGATCCCCAGCGCCTGGGTGAGCTTGCCCGGGCCGTTGCAGAGCTGGGTGACGTCCTCGAGACCGCGGCGCTCGCGCATAAGGTCGATGCCGTCCACCGGCTCGAGCGCGCGGACGAGCACCGCCGCGCCCACTCCCTCCTCCTCACACACCGCGTTCAGCAGCGCGTGGATCCCATAGGAGCGGTACACGTACGCGCGGCCGGGCGGGCCGAAGAGCACGCGCGTGCGGTCGGTGAGCCCGACGAACGCATGGCAGGCAGGCTCCTCCTGGTGATAGCTCTCGACCTCCACGATCCGCCCGGCCGTATCGCCGTGGCGCACCGTGCAGCCCACCAGGTCGCGCGCGACGTCGTGGACTGAGCGGGCGTAGAAGTCCGCCGTCATCGCTGGGCGGCCTCGCCCAGCGCGGCGCGTGCGCGCTGGAGCTGCTCCTGCACGCGCGGGAGCGCCGTGCCGCCCTCGCTGATCTTCGACTCGAGCCACGCGCCCTCGGCAAGCAGCTCGTGGTAGCCGGGCACGAGCTCCGGCGCGTGTTCGCGCACCTCATCCTCGGACAGCTCGGAGAGCGTGCGGTCCGAGTCGACCGCGGTGCGCACCAGGCCGGCCACCACGCCGTGGGCTTGGCGGAACGGCATGCCGCGCTTGACGAGCAGGTCCGCGATGTCGGTGGCGGCGGGGAACTCGTCGGCGGCGGCGTCGGCCATGCGCTCGCGGTTGAAGCTGATGCCCGCGAGCATCCCGGCGGCGGCCGCGATCGTCAGCTCGAGGGTGTCGACCGCGTCGAACAGCCGCTCCTTGTCCTCCTGCAGGTCCTTGTTGTACGTAAGCGGCAGACCGTGGAGCACGCCGTGAAGGCCGCTGAAGTGCGCGACCACCCGCGGCGCCTTGCCCCGCAGGAGCTCCGCGGCGTCCGGGTTCTTCTTCTGGGGCATGATGCTCGAGCCCGACGCGAACGAGTCGGACACCTCGCAGAAGCCGAACTCCTCGCTCGACCAGAGCACGATCTCGGCGCCGAGCTGCGACAGGTGGGTGGCGCAGATCGAGGCGGCGGCCAGGTAGTCGAGCACGAAGTCGCGGCTCGACACGGCGTCGAGTGAGTTCTGGGCCACGGCCGGGAAGCCGAGCTGCTCGGCCACGTAGCCGCGGTCGGTGTCGAAGTTCACGCCCGCCAGGGCACCGGCGCCGAGCGGCAGGTCGGACGTGAGCTCGACCACGTGGGCGAAGCGGCGCGAGTCGCGCTCGAGCTTCCAGAACCACGCCAGGAGGTGGTGCGAGAGGTAGACGGGCTGGGCGCGCTGGAGATGCGTGTAGCCGGGCACCGCCCAGTCGAGGTGGCGCTCTGCCAGGTCCACGATCACATCCAGCAGGTCGAGCAGCGCGCGGCGGTCGCGGTCCGCGTGAGCGCGGACGAACATCGCCACGTCGGTGGCCACCTGGTCGTTGCGCGACCGCGCGGTGTGGA
>JAICUS010000541.1 GCA_025935735.1 Solirubrobacteraceae bacterium
ACCTCCCGGACGACCTCGCCGCCGCGGTGCGCCGCGCGGGCATCCCGGTGTCGGCGGTCTGCCAGCACGCGCTGGCCGAGGCGGTCCGGTCGGCCGGCGAGGCCCGGTCGGCGATCGACGCGCTGCGCGACCCGGCGGCCGCTCCGCCGGCGCTGCCCATGGCGACGCCGCGCCTACGCCGCGTCCTCGACCGCGGCGGGCCGCTCCTGTTCGCCCTCCTCGACGATGGCGACAACCTCGCCGTGCGAATCCTGGAGATGCTCGACGTGGACGTGCCGGCGCTGCGAGATGCGGCCTTCGCGGCCCCGGGCGGCGCCGCCCGGGGTGTCCTGGCCGCCGCGCTCGAGGGCGCCGTCGGCCTCGGGCACAGCTACCTGGGCACCGAGCACCTGCTGCTGGGACTGGCCACTGAGGAGGGCACCCGCGAGCTCCTCGCCGCGCGCGGGGTCACGCCGGACCGCGTCCGCCGCGCGATCCCCGCGGCCGTCGGCGCCGCCGCGCTGGGCCACCAGACGGCCCCGGCGGGGCGCCTCGAGGCCATCGAGCGCCGCCTCGCCGCGCTCGAGCAGCGCCTCGCTTGACTTTCCTGGTGGGAAAGTCTACGCTGACTTTCCTACCCGGAAAGTGAGCCCCGAAATGGAACAGCCCATCACTCCCCTCGAAGCCCGCGCCGCCCTCGACTCCGTCGAGCGCAGCCGCCGGCGCGTGATCGACGAGATCCACCTGCCCAACTGGTACTGGTGGGGCCTCGCCGCCGGCTGGATCGTGCTCGGCTTCATCAGCGACCTCAACCACCCGTGGGTCACCACCGCGGCCACGGTGCTGTTCGGCGCCGCCCACGCGACCGTGGCCCCGCGCGTGATCGACGGCCGCCACGGCAGCCGGAACCTGAGCGTGCGCCGCGACGTCGCCGGCCATCAGTTGACCCGAATGGTCATCCTCGCGCTCGTCGGCCTGGTCGTGGTCACCATCGCCGCCGCGCTCGCCGTCAACGCCGACGGCGCCGGCCACCCCGCGACCATCGCCGCCGTCTTCGTCGCCGCGATCATCGTCCTCGGCGGCCCGCAGCTCCCGGCCACGATCCGCCGCCGCGCCGCCGCCCAGTCATGACGACCCCCCGCTTCGACGAGCTCATCCACCCCAGCACCCGGCTCTCGCTGGTCGCGCTGCTGGCCGCCGCCGACTGGGTCGACTTCGCCTTCCTGCGCGACCAGCTCAACCTCTCGGACTCCGCGCTCTCCAAGCAGCTCTCCACGCTCGACGAGGCGGGCTACGTCGCCATCGACCGGACGGTCTCCAACCGCCGCCGCCGCGTCCGCGCCCGCCTCACCCCCGAGGGCCGCAACGCGTTCGACGGCCACGTCGCCGCCCTCAACGCGATCCTGGCCGGCCAGAGCTGACCGCCGCCTCGGCGAGCGCGGCCAGTGCGGCCGCCAACGCCGGGCGGGCGGTGGTGCTGCGGCGGGTCAGCACCGTCACGTGCCGGCGGGGCTGCGCGACCAGGCGCGCGTAGCGGACGCCCGGGTGCGGCGTGCAGGCGAGCGCCGGGAGCAGCCCGATGCCGAGCCCCGCGGCCACCAGCGCCCGGTGCAGCTCGGCGTCGTCGGCGCGGTGGACGATGTCCGGCTCGAAGCCCGCGGCGCGGCAGGCGCGCGGCAGGACGTCGGCGAACTGCGTGCGGGCCGTGCCGCCGATCAAGGCCGCGTCGCGCAGCTCCGCGATCTCCACCGGCTCGCCCGCGGGATGGTTCTCGGGCAGCACGAGCAGCAGCGGCTCGGCGAGTAGCGGGTGCTGCTCGAGCCCGCCGACGGGGGCCGCCGGCACGTCGTCGTAGGACTCGGAGATCAGCAGGTCCAGGTCGCCGGAGCGCAGCAGCGGGATGCCGTCCTCGGGCTCGTGCTCGCGAATCGCGCAGCGCAGTTGTGGGTGGCGCTCGCGCAGCAGCGCGACGGCACGGCTGACGATCGTCGCGGCGGCGCTCGGGAACGCCCCGAGCGCCAGGCTTCCACGCACCACGTCGTGCTCGGCCGCCAGCTCGGCCTCGGCGCCGTCGAGCTCCGCCAGCACGCGGTCCGTCCGGGCGACGAGGCGGTGCGCCGCGTCGGTCAACCGGACCCGCCGCCCGTCGCGCTCGAGCAGCGCCACCCCGGTCTCGCGCTCGAGCTGCGCGAGCGCCTGCGAGACGGCCGAGGGGCTGTACCCGCGCACCGCCGCGACCTCGGCGATCGTCCCGCGCCGCGCGAGCTCGCTCAGCAGCCGCAGCCGGCGGACGTCGAGCATAGTTAAGCGCAGCTTACGCCGACCGCCGGCCATCGCCACTTGTACTTGCCTGCGGCGCCGGAATACTGGCGGGCGATGCGGCAGTCCACGGAACCGGCGCCACCACGGCTCGGGCGGCTCGAGCTGCTCGGCGCCTGGCTGCACATCTGGACGCCGCCGCGCGACGCCGTCGTGCCGCCGGTCCCGCGCCGCGCCGCCGCCGTCTGGCTGCTCGGCCTGCTCGCGGTCGCGGCCGTCGCGGGGTTCGCGCTCGACCGGGCCGCCCAGCACCAGGCGGCCGTCCGCCGAGGCGAGCAGCGGACCGACGCGGCCCGGCACGCCGCCTTCCTGGCCTCCCTCGGCCGGCAGGAGCGGGCGACCGTGGCGCACGGCCCGCGCGATCCGGGCACCTCCGCGCCGCGCGGCCGCCGGATCGCCGCCCGGGAGACGTTGCTCGGCGCCGCCCGCGCGCGCATCCGCACCGACGCGGCCGCTCGTACCGGCAAGCGCATCGTCGCGGCGTCGTGCGAGCCATTCCCCCGCACGGTCGGCGGCGTCGCCCCGACCCACGACCTCACCCGCACGGCCGCCGCGTATTCCTGCACCGCAGTCACGTCCCGCTTCGGCTCCCGCGCCACCGGCGACGCCGGCATCATCGGCTACCCGTTCCGCCTCATCGCCCGCTTCGCGCGCGGCAGCTACGCCTGGTGCCGCGTGATCCCGCTCGGCGACGCCGACCGCCTCGGCCACCCGCTGCCCCGCGCCTGCCGGCTGCCCTGAGCGGCGGCTACGGCAAGCGGGCGTCGACGAGGTCGCCGATGATCTGAAGGTCAGCGCTGTCGTGCGTGAGCAGCGGGACCCTGTGGACGTTCGCCGTCGCAGCGATCGCGAGATCCATCGCCCGCCGGCGCGGCTGCCCTCCTCGGGCGCGCACCGCCGCGGCGAGCCGCCCCCACTCGCGTGCGACCGCGGCGTCGATGGGCAGCGGCTCGAAAGTCGACTCGATCACACCCAAGCGGAGCCCGCGGCGCGCGCGCTCGTCGGCGTCGTGAGCCACGCCGACGCCGAAGTGCAACTCGGCAAGCGAAGCGGCACTGATCGCGCCCTCCAGGTCGCCCGGCTTCTCGGCGCCGATCAGCACCGACGTGTCGAGGATCGCGCGCACCTAGGCGAACGGATCGTCCAGCCCGCCGGGAAACCGCTCGAGGTCGGCGACGAGCGTCCCCGGGACCGGCGTGTCCCAGACCTTGTCGAGCGCCGGCCCAGAGACCCACTGCCGCCGGCGCGCAGGCCCGAGCTGCGCCACCGGCCGCCCGGCGACCGTGATCGTGAACTCCTCGCCGGCCTCCGCACGGCGCAACACGTCCGCCACATTGTTGCGGAGCTCCTTCTGCGGGATCACCGGCACGTGGACAAGGTAGCAGAACTGCTACCTGGTCGCTCATGGAGCCCAGAACCACAAGGACTCGAACCCGCGACCTCCGGCGTGACCGTGAGCCCCTGAGGGGGCGAATAACGCAGGAATGCGGCTCTACGAGGTGTGTTGAGTCGCGTTTCGAGGGTTCGATGAGGGTCGTTTGGTACCCGTTTGGTACCCGCCCATGAAGGGCGCGCTGCTGATCGTCGAGCGCGCCGCCGGACCCGTCTGGTTCGGCAAGTGGCGCGATTCGACCGGTCGCCAGATCAAGCGCCGGCTGGGGCCGGCGTGGGTCGTGCGCGACGCGGGCGGATGGAGGCCGCGTCGCGGTCGCCCGGTTGACGGGGCGCTCGACGAGCGCTCGGCGCTCTTCGTGCTGGCGGCCGCGGTCGACGTGCATGAGG
>JAICUS010000554.1 GCA_025935735.1 Solirubrobacteraceae bacterium
CTCGCTGTTCGCCCCGGACGGCCCCGCGCTGCCCGCCGCGCGCTCGCCCGGCGCGACCCCGGACCCGTTCGGCCAGGCGCGGCCGCGGGGCACGCAGGCCGCCGCGCCCGCGGCCGAGTTGACCGTGCCCGCGGCCGAGCTCGCCGCGCCGCCGCCCGTGGAGATCCTCGACGCTGGCTTCGCGCCCGGCTATGACGACATCGAGGCGGACGTGTCAGCAGAGGACATCGAGGAGCTCGAGCCGGTGCACGTGCGCGCCGCCGCGTCCCGCTCGGTCCTCGCCGGCCCGACGCTCGACGATGTTATGTCCCGCGTGTGGGAGGGCTTGCGCGCCGAGGTGCCCACGCCCTGCCCGGTCTGCCACGCCGAGATCGAGCCGTCCGCGCACGGCCACTGCGTCGCCTGCGGCAGCACGCTCCGCTGACCGGCGCCCGGTAGCCTGCGCACGCGATGGGCGTCGCCGAGGACCGGGCAGAGCTGGAGCGTCTCGAGGACGAGTGGATGGCGCGCATGCAGGCGCGCGACATGGACCGCCTCGAGGAGCTCGTGGCGCCGGGCTTCCGCTTCATGGCCATCCATCTCTATCCCGAGCCGATGACGCGCGAGCAGTGGATGGAGGCGGCCCGCTCGGGCTACACGATCGTCTCCTACGCGTTCGAGCGCATGGAGGTCGATGTGTTCGGCGACACCGGGGTCATCCACGCGCGCTACTCGCAGGTGGCCAACTTCGAGCAGACGAACCTGTCGAACGTGTTCCGGCTCACCGACGTCTGGGCCCGCGGGGCGCGGGGCTGGCAGGTCGTCGCCCGCCACTCCTCGATCCTGGGCTAGTGACGCACCACTAGTTGGCCGAGTAGTCGTAGAAGCCGCGGCCGGACTTGCGGCCGAGCAGGCCGGCTTCGACCATCCGGTTCAGCAGCGCGGGGGCGACCGACGCGGGGTCGCGGAACTCGTCGTAGAGCGACTCCGAGACGGCCAGCAGCGTGTCGAGGCCGATCAGGTCGGACAGCCGCAGCGGCCCCATCGGGTGCGCGCAGCCGAGCACCATGCCCTGGTCGATGTCCTCCTTGGACGCGAACCCGGACTCGTACATGCGGATGGCGGAGAGCAGGTACGGGATCAGCAGCGCGTTGACGACGAAGCCGGCGCGGTCCTGGGAGTCGATGCACTGCTTGCCGAGCGTCGCCTCGGCGAACTCGCGGGCCACCTCGACGGTCTGCGGCTCGGTCATGATCGAGGTGACGATCTCGACCAGCGGCAGCACCGGGACGGGGTTGAAGAAGTGCAGTCCCAGCACGCGGCCGGGGTGCTTGGTCTCCGCTCCGAGCTTCATGATCGGCACCGAGGACGTGTTGGAGGCCAGGAAGCGCGCGTCGGGCAGCAGCTCGTCGAGCCGGCGGAAGACGTCGCGCTTGAGCCGCTCGTCCTCCACGACCGCCTCGATCGCCGCGTCGACGCCTTCGATGTCCTCCAGCGTCGCGGTGACCGCGAGCCGCTCGAGCGCGGCCGCCTTGTCGTCCTCGCTCAGCTTGCCCGACCGGACGCCGCGGCCGAGCGAGCGGTCCACTGCGGCGCGCGTGCGCTCCGCGCGGTCCGCGTCGGCCTCGACGACGGTCACGTCCACCCCTGACCGGGCGCACACCTCAGCGATGCCCGAGCCCATGAGCCCGCCACCGATCACACCGACTCGCATGGCGCAGGAACCTAGCGAACTCGCCGCTCGCGGCCGTCGACCGAGGCCGACTCGACGCCCGCGCCGGCGCGGCCGTCCACCCGCCGCGCGGCGCACCCGCCGCGCCGCCAAGCTCCCGTGGGAGCCCTACGCCGCCTCGGAGTGCACCGGGATGACGCAGACGCAGTTCGGCAGCTTGCTCGACCCCGGCAGGACCATCCGTCCGGCGCCGCGCTCGGCGGCTGCCTGCCGCGCGACCTCCGTCGCGTCCTTGCGGTCATCGAGATGCTGCGCCACCGGAGTCTCGTCCCCGTGCGCATCGATGTAGACCACGTCGTACATGTCAGTCAGTGTCTTCGGCAGATCGGACACGATCCCCTAGGTCCGTTCACCGTACTTTCGCCATCCGCTACCGTCACACGCGCGGACCGAGCAGTCGCGGAGGGCACGCTCTTCGAGGAAAGTCCGGACATCACAGGGCAGGGTGGTCGGTAACGCCGACCCGGGGAAACCCGCGGGAAAGTGCCACAGAAAACACACCGCCCACGGCCGCCCAGGCGGCCCGGCAAGGTTGAAAAGGTGCGGTAAGAGCGCACCGGCGCCGCGGTGACGCGGCGGCCAGGCAAACCCCACCCGATGCAAGGCAAAGACGGACCGCTGGCAGGCTGCCCGCCGAGGTCCAGGTAGGCCGCTCAGATGGATGGCTGCTCACGACAGAATCCGGCTTACAGGTCCGCTAAGGGAAAGGCTCCGGTTCCGGGGCCTTTCCTATTGGAGGGGCGCGGGTCGATCATTCGTCCCCCCCGGGTCCGCGGCCTGACCGCGACGCCCACGGCCCGTTCTGCGCGGCCTCGCCCGTCTCGGACGTCCCTCTGTCCGCCGCCTGACGCCTGTTGCACGCGTCCGCCGGGTATGCGAACGTGTGTTCGCGCATGATCGTCTGCATCCTCCTTCCGCGCTTCGAGCTCGCGGTGGCCGCCGGCGGCCGCGAGGCCCTTGCTTCCGGGCCGCTCGCGCTCGCGCCCGAGCTGGGGCGCGAGCAGCTGATCGGCGAGGCGTCCGCCGCCGCCGAGGCGTACGGCGTGCACGCCGGCCTGCGGCTCGGCGAGGCGCTCGCGCGCTGCCCGACGCTGCGGCTCGTGGCGCCCGACCCGGCCGGGGTGGCCGACGCCTGGGAGCGGATCGTCGGCGCGCTGGAGGGGATCGGCGCCGCGGTGGAGTCCCAGCGCCCCGGCACCGCCTGGTTCGACGCCCGTGGCCTGCGCCGGCTGCACGGCGGCGATGTCGAGGGGGTGCTCGCCGCGGCCCGCCGCGCGCTCGGGACGCCCGCCCGCATCGGCGCGGCGCCCTCGCGCTTCGCCGCCTACGCGGCCGCGAGCCGCGCCCGCCCCCGCCGCGCCGAGATCGCGCCCGGGCACGCGGCCCGCCGCCTCGCCGACTATCTCTCCCCGCTGCCGGTCTCCCTGCTCGCCGCGCGCCCGGAGGCCGCCGCCCTGCCGGAGGCGCTCGACCGCTTCGGGATCGTGACGCTCGGCGAGCTCGCGGCGCTGCCCCGCGCCGCGCTGGCGGATCGCTTCGGTGCCGCCGGGACGGTGGCCTGGGAGCTCGCGCGCGGGCGCGACTCGCCGCTGCGTCCCCGGCAGCCGGCCGAGCGCCTGGAAGAGGTGCTGGAGCTGCCGGAATCGGCGTCCGGCCCGCAGCTGGAGCGCGCGCTCGGCCTGCTGATCGACCGCGTGCTCGCTCGCCCGGAGCGCCGCGGCCGCACGCTGCGCGCCGTCGTGCTCTCGGCCGTCCTGGTGGGAGGGGGGACCTGGCGCACCCAGATGACCTTCCGCGAGGCCCTGGCCGACCCGCGCCGCATGCGCCTCGCCCTCGTCGGCCGCCTCGCCGAGCTGCCCGCCCCCGCCGACGCGCTGCGCCTGCGCGTGGAGGCATTCGGCCCGCCGTCGGGCGACCAGCGCTCGCTGCTCGCCGAGCCCACGGCGGTCCGCCTCGCGCGTCTGCGGGAGGCCGTCCGCCAGGCCCGCGCGGTCGCCGGCCCGGACGCCGCCCTGCGCATCCTCCCCGTCGATCCCGACTCGCGGGTGCCCGAGCGCCGCCTCGCGCTCGCCCCGTGGGAGCCGTGACCATCGCCGCCCGCCATGCCGCGCGCTTCGACCGAGGCCGCCGCGTGCCCCTCGCGCGCTTCGACCGTGCCCGCCGCGTGCCCCTCGCGCGCTTCGACCGTGCCCGCCGCGTGCCCCTCGCGCGCTTCGACCGTGCCCGCCGCGTGCCCCTCCGCTTCACCCGGCCATGACCGC
>JAICUS010000751.1 GCA_025935735.1 Solirubrobacteraceae bacterium
CTGTGCCTCGACCTGCCGCGAGCTGAAGCTGTGCGGCGATCGCGCCCGGCCATCGCTCGGCTCGCGGTCGCGGCCGAAGCAGCCAAGGCGCTCGCCGATCCGACGCGACTGACCGTCGCTGCGGCGCTGCGCGAGGGGGGTGAGCTGTGCGTGTGTGATCTCGCGTGGGTCTGCGAACGCTCGGACAAGCTCGTCTCGCATCACGTCCGCCAGTTGCGCGCCGCCGGCCTGGTGCGGTCGCGCCGCGAGGGCAAGATGGTCCTTTACGAGCTCACCGAACCCGGCGCGGCGCTGCTGGCCGCGGTTCTGCCCATCGAGGCGCGGGCGTGAGCGCGCACAGCGGCTTCGAGCTGCCGATCGCGGTCCGCACCCACTCGGCGCCGAGCGGCCCGGTTCGGGACGCGGGTTGGCATCGCGCCGCGCGGATGGCGGTGCTGCTGTCGTGGGCGAGCCTCGTCTACATGGGCCTCGAAGGCGGCGTCGGCGTCTGGCAGGGGGCGGTGGCCGGCTCGATCGCGCTCGTCGGCTGGGGCCTGGCGTCGTTCATCGAGGGCGTCGCCTCGGCGATCGTGATCTGGCGCTTCACCGGCTCCCGGCGCCTGTCCGACAGCGCCGAGCTGCGCGCACAGAAGCTGGTCGCGCTCCAGTTCTTCGTTCTCGCGCCCTATGTGCTCGTGGAGAGCGTCAAGACACTGATCGAAGGCGGCCATGCCGAGATCACCGTCATCGGCATGGGGCTCACGGCCACCAGCGTGATCCTGATGCCGCTGCTCGGCGTCGCCAAGCACCGTCTCGCCCGTCGCCTCGGCTCGACGGCGACCGCCGGCGAGGGCACCCAGAACGTGCTCTGTGGCGTCCAGGCCGCGGCGGTTCTTGTCGGTCTGGCCGCCAACGCAGCAGTCGGCGCCTGGTGGCTCGACCCGCTGATCGGCGGGTTCATCGCCTCTGTCGCCGTCAAGGAGGGCCGTGAGGCCTGGCAGGGCGACACCTGCGCCGACTGTGCTTCGCCGCTCGCGCTGACCGCCGACCCGCAGTACGGCGACGATTCCGGCTGCGGCGACGGTTGCGACCGCTGTTGAGCTTCAGTGCGGCTTGCGGGCGCGGATGATCGCGGAGCCGGCGTGCGGGTGGACGCGGTGGGTTTCGGTGATCTCGACGTGCGTGAGGCCGGCGTCGCCGAGGTAGCGGGCGTACTGGTCGTGGGTGAGCGCGCCGGCGATGCAGCCGGTGTAGGCGGCCATGTCGGCGCGGGTGGCGGCGTCCATGTCGGGGTCGGCGATCACGTCGGAGACGGCGAACGTGCCGCCGGGCTTGAGCACGCGGGCGGCCTCGCGGAGCACCTGGGGCTTGTCGGTGGAGAGGTTGATGACGCAGTTGGAGAGCACGACGTCGACCGACTCCGCCGGCAGCGGGATCGCCTCGATGTGGCCCTTGAGCCAGACGACGTTCTCGACGCCGGCCTTGGCCTGGTTGGCCCGGGCGAGCTCGAGCATCTCGTCGGTCATGTCGAGGCCGTAGGCGGTGCCGGTGGGGGCGACGCGGCGGGCCGAAAGCAGGACGTCGATGCCGCCGCCCGAGCCGAGATCGAGGACGGTCATGCCGTCGCGCAGCTCGGCCATGGCCGTCGGGTTCCCGCACCCGAGCGAGGCCTCCAGCGCGGTGTCGGGCAGCTCCGCCCGGTCGCCGGCGCCGTAGAGCCCGGAGCCGAACAGCTCGGCCTGCTCGTCAGTGATCGCGGCATCGCCGCCGCAGCACCCGGCCGCCGCCTGCGGGTCGGAGGTACGCAGCGCCGCGGCGGCGTAGCGCCCCCGCACGGTCTCGCGCAGCGCGTCCGGATCGGGCTGGCCGGCGGCGCAGCCGCACGACCCGCCGGCCGCGCTCGTCTCGCAGCACGCGGCCTTCTCGGACGGCTCGCAGCACGCCTCCAGGGCGGCGGGCGAGCAGCAGCTCGAGGCGGCCGGGGCGGTCGGGGTGAGGTTGGTCAGCTCAGCCATGCGGTCAACTCCTGCAGTGCTTCGGGAATGACGTAGTAGTAGGCCCACAGCCCGCGCCGCTCGGAGTCCACGATGCCGGCGTCGCGCAGCTTCTTGAGGTGGTGCGAGAGCGTGGGCTGGGAGATGTCGAACAGCGGCACCAGCTCACAGACGCAGACCTTGCCGGCGTGCTTGCGCAGCACGTCGACGAGCTGGAGGCGGACCGGATCGCCGAGCGCCTTGGCGACCTGGGCCATCCGGCTCGCCTGCGCGCGCTCGACGTCGGGGTAGACGACCGGCTCGCAGCACGGTTCGCCGGCCGAGCGCTTGGTCTTGGGTGCGAGCTCCAGATCGACGGCCATCTATATACGAATACCTATTGAAGTGACACTTGTCAATGAAATATCGTGGCCATCGATGGCATCGCCGCTCATCCGCCGGCTGCTCGCCGAGTTCCTCGGCAGCGCGCTCCCGGCGGCGGTGGCACTTCAACCCGGTCGTGTCGCTCGTCGACGCTGCGTTCGGCGGCCTGAGCCGGCGTACCGCGCCGGCCTACCCGCCCGCTC
>JAICUS010000469.1 GCA_025935735.1 Solirubrobacteraceae bacterium
CGCCCGTCAGCTGCAGGCCGAGCGCGGGCGCCGCCAGCGCCAGCATCGGCACGGCCGAGGCGACGAACCAGAGCACCGGGCGGCGCATGATCGACGTGGCCAGCCGGTGCCAGGCGCCAGTGGGCGCGGCCGCCGCCCGCCGCTCCAGCACGCGCGCGGGGACGATCCGCGCCCGGTTGACGCCCGTGCCCATCGTGGCCAGCAGCGCGGGCAGCAGCGTGGCCGAGGCCGTGATCGACACCAGCGGCACGAACAGCCCGCCGACGCCCAGCGAGCGGATGAACGGCAGCGGGATGACCACGAGCAGCGCGAGCCCGACGGCCACGGTGCCGCCGGAGAACAGCGTCGCCCGGCCCGCCGTGGCCATCGTCGTGCGCAGCGCCTCGTGCGGGTCGCTGCCGCGCGCCAGCTCCTCGCGGTAGCGGAACACCACGAGCATCGAGTAGTCGATCGCGATGGCCAGCCCGATCAGCGCCACCACGTTGGTCACGTAGATCGCCATGTCCATCGCGTGCGCGGCGATCCACACGAACCCGAGCGTCGTCGGGATGGTGATCAGCGCGAACGCGAACGGGATCGCCACGCCGCCGAGCGTCCCGAACATGAACACGACCACGATCAGCGCGAACGGCACGGCGATCGTCTCCCCCTTGCGCAGGTCGGAGCTGAAGATCTCCTGCGTGTCGTGGTTGATCGCCGGGAAGCCGGACAGGTAGGTGCGCACGCCGGGCACGCGGCCGATCGCCGCACGCAGCGACGGCGTCGCGGCCGAGGCCTCCGCGTTCTCCAGCGGCGTGGAGAGCTGGAGGTAGACGACGCCGCGCGCCGCCGGCAGCGGCGGCCCCGCCTTCGCCCCTGGGATCGTCCGCGCGGCCCGCGCGGCAGCGGAGACCACCGCGGCCCGGTCGGCGCGCGTGTGCACCCCGGTGGCCACGAGCGTGAACGCGCCGTCGGAGCGGTCGTGCATGTGGTCGCGCAGCAGGTCCAGGCCGCGCTCGGCCTGCGAGCCCGGCACGCTGAAGCGGTTGGACAGCAGGTCGCCGAGGTGCGACGCCGCCACGCCGCCGAGCACGAACAGCACCAGCCACGCGGCGAGGATCCGGCGGCGATGGGCGATGACTGAGTCGGTCCAGCGGCGCGTGGCCCGAGGCTACAACAGGCCCCGCTCGGCCAGCGCGTCCAATACGCGCTGCGCCGACCCCTCGGCCGGCTCGGCCGTCGTGTCCAGGTGGACCTCCGGCTGCTCCGGCGCCTCATACGGCGAGTCGACGCCGGTGAAGTTGACGATCTCGCCGCGCCGCGCCTTGGCGTAGAGCCCCTTGCGGTCGCGCGACTCGGCCACCTCCAGCGGCGTGTCCACGAACACCTCGAGGAACTCGCCCTCCTCCATCAGCGACCGGGCCATCCGCCGCTCCGACCGGAACGGCGAGATGAACGAGACGATCACGATCAGCCCCGCGTCGGCCATCATCCGCGCCACCTCGGCCACGCGGCGGACGTTCTCCACGCGGTCGGCGTCGGTGAACCCGAGGTCCTTGCTCAGGCCGTGGCGGACGTTGTCGCCGTCCAGCAGGTAGGTGTGCAGGCCGCGCCGGTGCAACTCGGTCTCCACCAGGTTGGCGATGGTCGACTTGCCGGCGCCGGACAGGCCGGTGAGCCAGAGCACGAACGGCTGCTGGCCCTTCAGCTGGGAGCGCGCGGCCTTGTCGACGTCGATCGCCTGCCAGCCGATGTTGTCGGACCGGCGCAGCGCGAAGCGGATCATCCCCGCGCCCACGGTGTCGTTCGTGATGCGGTCGATGAGCACGAAGCCGCCGCCCTCGCGGCTGTCCGTGTAGGGCTCGAAGGCCACGCGGCGGTCGAGCTCGAGGTCCACGACGCCGATCTCGTTGAGCTCCAGGCGGGTGGCTGCCACCTTCTCCAGCGAGTTGACGTTGACCTTGTGCTTGAGCGGCGCGACCGTGGCGGTGGCGATCTGCGGGCCGATCCGCATCAGGTACGAGCGGCCGCGGAGCATCGGCTCCTCGCTCATCCACACCACCGTGGCCTCGAACTGGTCGGCCACCCCGGGCGGGTTGTCGGCGCCGGCCAGCACGTCGCCGCGGCTGACGTCGATCTCGTCGGCCAGCGTGACCGTCACGGCCTGGCCGGCCTCGGCCACGTCGAGGTCGCCGTCGTAGGTGACGATCCGCTCGACGGTGCTCTCGCGGCCGCTGGGCAGCGCCCGCACGCGGTCGCCGGGCCGCAGCGTGCCGCCGGCGACCGTCCCCGCGAAGCCGCGGAACTCGGCGTCCGGGCGGACCACGAGCTGGACCGGCAGCCGGAACGGCTTGCGCGCCATCCGCTCCTGGTCGACCTCGACGTTCTCCAGGTAGTCGAGCAGCGTCGGGCCGGAGTACCAGGCGAGGTTCTCGCCGCGCTCGACCACGTTGTCGCCGTGCAGCGCGCTGACCGGGATGCAGGTCACACGGTCCAGGCCGATGCCGGCGGCGAACGCCCGGTAGTCGTCCTCGATCTCCCGGAAGCGGTCCTCGGAGTAGTCGGCGAGGTCGATCTTGTTGATCGCCAGCGCGACGTCCCTGATGCCCAGCAGCGCGACCAGGTGGCTGTGGCGGCGCGTCTGGGTGAGCACGCCCTTGCGCGCGTCCAGCAGGATCACCGCGCAGTCGGCGGTCGACGCGCCGGTGACCATGTTGCGCGTGTACTGCTCGTGCCCGGGCGTGTCGGCCACGATGAACTTGCGCCCGCGGGTGGCGAAGAAGCGGTAGGCGACGTCGATCGTGATGCCCTGCTCGCGCTCGGCCGCGAGGCCGTCGAGCAGCAGCGCGAAGTCGATGTCGCCGTTGTTGGTGCCGCCGGCGCGCGAGTCGCGCTCCAGCGCCGCCAGCTGGTCGTCGAAGATCAGCTGCGACTCCCACAGCAGCCGGCCGATCAGCGTGCTCTTGCCGTCGTCGACCGAGCCGCAGGTGAGGAACCGCAGCAGGTCCTCGCGCTCCAGCGCGTCGAGGCGGTCGGCGAGCTCTTCCGCGGGCGCGCTCACTAGAAGTAGCCCTCCTGCTTCTTGCGCTCCATCGAGGCGGCGCCGTCGAAATCGATCACGCGGCCCTGGCGCTCGGAGGTGTGGGTGGCCAGCATCTCGGCCACGATCGCCTCCAGCGAGTCGGCCTCGCTCTCCACCGCGCCGGTCAGCGGGTAGCAGCCGAGCGTGCGGAAGCGCACCTTGAGCATCTCCGGCTGCTCGCCGTCCTCGAGCGGCATCCGGTCGTCGTCGACCATCAGCAGCGCGCCGTCGCGGCGCACGATCGGCCGCTCCTTGGCCAGGTAGAGCGGCACCACGGGGATCTGCTCGCGCAGGATGTAGTGCCAGACGTCGAGCTCGGTCCAGTTCGACAGCGGGAACACCCGGATCGACTCGCCGCGGTGCTTGCGCGCGTTGTAGATGCTCCACAGCTCCGGCCGCTGGTTCTTCGGGTCCCAGCGGTGCTGGGCCGAGCGGAAGGAGAAGATCCGCTCCTTGGCCCGCGAGCGCTCCTCGTCGCGCCGCGCGCCGCCGAACGCGACGTCGAAGCCGTGCTTGTCCAGCGCCTGCTTGAGCGACTGGGTCTTCATGACGTCGGTGTGCACCTGGGAGCCGTGCGTGAACGGGTTCACGCCCATCGCCAGCCCCTCCTGGTTGATGTGCACCAGCAGCTCCAGACCCAGATCCTTCGCGAGCTTGTCCCGGAAGGCGTACATCTCCTTGAACTTCCACGTGGTGTCCACGTGCAGCAGCGGGAACGGCGGCTTGCCCGGGTGGAACGCCTTCATGGCCAGGTGGACCATGACCGCGCTGTCCTTGCCGATCGAGTAGAGCATCACGGGGTTCTCGGCCTGCGCGACGGTCTCGCGCATGATCGCGATGCTCTCGGCTTCGAGGCGCTGGAGGTTGGTGAGCGGCACTACGGCGTCAGGCGGGCGCGGGTTCCGTCACGCCCTCGGCCTGCTTCTGCCGGCGCCACAGCGACGTGCACGGGATCTTGTCGCGGTCGCAGCGGTGGGCGTAGCGCTCGGCGATCTCGGTCACCTCGGTCATCAGCTCGTCCTCGAGCGTGATGGGCTCCAGGCCGAGCTTGATCAGGTGGTCGTTGGCCACGAGCAGGTCGTTGGCGCTGGCCTCCTTGCGCGGGTTGGGCACCAGGTCGATCTCCGCGCCGGTCAGCTTGGAGATGATCTCCGCCAGGTCGATCACCCGGTGGCACTCGGTCATCTGGTTGAAGATGCGCACGCGCTCGCCCTTCTCGGGCGGGTTCTCGACCGCGAGCCGGATGCAGCGCACGGTGTCCTGGAGGTGGATGAACGCGCGCGTCTGGCCGCCCGTGCCGTGGACGGTGAGCGGGTAGCCGACCGCCGCCTGCATGAGGAAGCGGTTGAGCACCGTGCCGTAGTCGCCGTCGTAGTCGAAGCGGTTGATCAGCCGCTCGTCCAGGCGCGTCTCCGCCGTCTGCGTCCCCCAGACGATGCCCTGGTGCAGGTCGGTCACCCGGATCTCGTCGTTGCGGTTGTAGAACGCGAACATCAGCTGGTCCTGCGTCTTGGTGAGGTGGTAGACGCTGCCGGGGCTCGCGGGGAACAGGATCTCGCGCTCGACCTCCTCGCCGTCGAGGCCGTCCATGCGCACCGGCAGGTAGCCCTCGGGAATCTTCACGCCGACGACGCTGTAGCCGTAGACGCCCATCGTCCCCAGGTGGGCGATGTGGATGTCCTGGCCGGACTCGACGACCGCCGCCAGCAGGTTGTTGGTGGCGTTGAGGTTGTTGTCGACCGTGTAGCGCTTGTGCCAGGCGCTCTTCATCGAGTACGGCGCGGCGCGCTGCTCGGCGAAGTGCACGACCGCGTCGGGCTCCTCGGTCCGCAGGA
>JAICUS010000272.1 GCA_025935735.1 Solirubrobacteraceae bacterium
GAGGGACGGATCGGCGGCGCGGCGCTCGACGTCACCGACCCCGAGCCGCTGCCGGACGGCCACCCGCTGTGGAACTCGCCGCGGGCCATCATCACCCCGCACGTGGCCAACCCGTACAGCGCCCAGATGCGCAAGCTGGGCGAGCGGGTGCGCGAGAACGTCGCCCGCTTCGCCGCCGGCGAGCCGCTGCTCGCCCCGGTCGAGCAGGATCGCGGCTACTGAGCGCGAACCGGGTCGGCATGCTCAAGGAGTTCCGCGAGTTCGTCCTGCGGGGCAACGTCGTCGACCTCGCCGTCGCCGTGGTCATCGGCGCGGCCTTCGGCGCGGTCGTCGCCGCGCTGGTGGCAGACATCATCACGCCGCTGATCGCCGCGATCTTCGGGAAGCCGGACTTCGGCAACCTCCGGTTCACGATCCACCACTCGACGTTCAAGTACGGCGACTTCATCAACGCGGTGTTCACGTTCCTCACGGTCGCCGCCGCGGTCTTCTTCCTCGTGGTCAAGCCGCTCAACACGCTGCTGGCCCGGCGCAAGACCAAGGAGGAGCCGCCGCCGGAGGCGCCCGCCGAGGATGTGCAGCTGCTGACGGAGATCCGCGACCTGCTGCGCGCGAGCGCGAGGTGACCGCGGCGGCATACTAGGTTTCGTGCCGTCGGACGCCGCCACGCTCGAGGAGCTCCTGCAGCCGCTGCGGGCCGCGCCGGAGCGCTCCGCCGTCCTGCTGGACGTCGACGGCGTGCTCGCGCCGATCGTGCAGCAGCCCGACGACGCGCACATGCCGGAGACCACCCGGCGGCCGCTGATCGAGGTGGCCCGGCGCTACGGCACGGTGGCCTGCGTCTCCGGCCGGCGGGCCTCCGACGCCCGGCGGATCGTCGCCCTGGGCTCGATCGCCTATCTCGGCTCGCACGGCACCGAGGTGCTGCGGCCGGGCGCGATCACCCCCGAGCTCGACCACGAGCTGCAGTCCTGGTCGCGCCGGGTGCAGGCGTTCGCCCACGACGCCTACGGGGAGCGGCTGCGCCGGCTGCGCGTGCGCCTGGAGGACAAAGAGGCGATCGCCGCGCTGCACTGGCGCGGCGTCCCGGACGAGGACGAGGCGCTGGCCTGCGTCGAGGACGTGGCCGAGCGGGCCGAGCAGGCCGGCTTCGTGCCCCACTGGGGCCGCAAGGTGCTGGAGATCCGCCCGCCGGTGCGCATCGACAAGGGCGCGGGGATCGCCTCGCTGCTGCGCGAGTCCGACCTGGCGGCGGCGGTCTACGTCGGCGACGACGTCACGGACCTCGACGCGTTCCGCGGCCTGGGCGAGCTGCTCCAGCTGGGGCGGCTCGGCTACGCGCTGCGGGTCGGCGTGCGCTCGGACGAGACCCCGTCGGCGCTGATGGATGAGGCGGACACGCTGGTGGACGGCCCGGACGGCGTGCGCGACCTGCTGAGGGCCCTGCTGCTCTGAGGTTCGGCGACTTCCTCAAGGCCACCGTCCTGCTGAGCGCCGCGTCAGCCACGCTGCTGGCGGCCCTGACGATCATCGCGCTGTCGGGCGACCTCAACGAGCGCGTGGTCTACCTGTGCGTGATCTGGTGGCTCGGCTCGACGCTGATCGGCATCGTCATCGGCCGCGGCAGCCGCGCCTCGCCGGCCATCTCGCGCCTGCTGACGGGCGCGCGCTCGCAGACGCTGCTGCCCGAGCTGCAACCCAGCCGCACGCTGGCCAACCGGCTGTGGCCGCTGCTGCTGGTCACCGTGGTCGCGGGCGCGCTGTCGGTCGTCGCGCCGCAGATCCCGGCGATCGCCACCGGCTTCGCGATCATCTGGTCGCTGGCCTGGCGGCGCCAGGAGGCGGCTGTGGCGGCGATCGAGGAGCGCGACGGCGTGCGCTTCTACGTCGACCGCACGTCGCCGCTGGCCGCGATCAGGCTCGTCCGCACGCCCGGCTTCGGCGGCGACTTCCTGCGCGCCTCATAGCTGCGCCTCGGCCTCGACCTCGACGGTCCAGCGCTCGTCGAGCAGCGAGTGGATGTTGAGCATGGTCGAGGCCGGCCGGACGTCTTTGAAGACCTCGGCGTGGGCGGCCATCGCGCCCTCGGGGTCCGCCGCCGGCGTGAGGAACGTGCGCGTGCGCACGACGTCCCGGGTCGTCGCGCCGGCCTCCTCCAGGGCGGCCCGCACGATCTCCCAGCAGCGCCGGGCCTGCTCGAGCGTCGTCTCCGGGCAGCTCCCGTCCGGCATCACCGGCCCGGTGCCGGACACGAGCACCCGCTCGCCCACCCGCAGCGCCCGGCTGAACCCGACGCGCGGCTCGAACGGCGAGCCCGAGCTGACGCGCCGGCGCTCGGGAGCCCCGCTCTGCAGCGCCGCGAGCGCGCGCTCGAGGTCGGCCTCCTTGACGAGCACATAGTCGGTGTCGTACGTCGACAGCGCGAAGATGCTGATCCCCGCCGCGGCGAGCGGCGCGGCCAGGCCGGCCAGCACGCCGGTCGTCTCGAAGGGGATCGGCCCGGGCACCTTCAGCGCCCGCCAGCCCGCCTCCGCCTGCGTCTCCGGCGGCACCGCCTCCTCCGGGCAGACGATCGAGAGCTCCTCGACGGTGCGGGTGATCGAGGAGAACGCCTCGTGGAGCTCCAGCGCCCACGACGGGACGCGCGCGCTCGCGGCCAGCCGGCACACGGCGAGCCGCTCGGGCAGGACGGTCAGGTTCATGGGCACACTCAGTCGATGGTCCCGCGTTCGGCGATCCAGCGGGAACGGTAGGTCAGCGTCGTGTTCTCGGCGATCGTGTCGTAGTCGGCGTCATAGTGCAGGACGCCGAGGCCGTGCTGGTCCGCGGCGGCGGCGATCACCAGGTTCGCGAACTTCACGCGGTGCGACACTCCCCGCGTCTCGGCGAGCTGGCACTGGGCGTCCTCGGCGATCTCCCACGTGCGCCGGTCGACCACTGCCTGCGCGAACGCGTCGAGATCCGCGCTCAGCCGGCGAAACTCCTGGGCGGACCGCGCCGAATAGCGAGCCTCGATCCGGAACGGCGAAGACACCACGAGCTCACCGGCCGACGCGGCATCGCCCACGGTGTCGAGTTGCCCCCGTGAGAGCCTCCGGCCACCGCCCGGGCGGACCTGCGCGAGGAGCACCCGCGAGTACGCGGACCAGTCCAGCAGCAGCGGCTGGCCATAACCGGGCATGGCGCCTTAGTCGTGAGTCCAAGCGCGATCGCGCACGGTGAGGGCAACGTCCAGATCGAAGTGCTCGTGACCGTGCTCGATGAACGCTCGCCTCAGCTCACGGCGGCGTTCCTCGTCGTCCGCGGCGCTCTCGGCGTCCGCGAGCGTCGCCTCGGCCCCGCGGACGACCAGCGCCGGGAAGCTCACCTCGATGCCGCGCTCGCGCAACGGCGCCAGCGCCTGCTCGACCTCCTCGGTCTCGGTGATCGTGTGGCGCGGGCGTCGGGTGGGCACGGACAGGAAGTGTAGCACCAGGTGCAGCACCTTTCCGTCGCCAGAATGGCACGTCCATGGCCGGCGTGGACGTGCTGATCGTGTCGCTGGGCGGCACCGCGGGGCTGCGCGAGGCGGACGCCGAGCTGGCCGGCTCGCTGCGCCGGGCGGGCGCGCGGGTGGAGGTCGCGGTCACGCGGCGGCCGCGGGAGTGGCGGACGCTGGCGGGGATCGAGCTGGCCTGGGCGCTGAACGCGCGGCGGGCGGCTTCCGCGGCGATCGCCGCGCACTCCCCGCGCGCGGTGCTCTACTCGTCGACCACGGCGGCGCTGCTCGGCCCGGTCCCGGGCGCGATCCGCTTCGATGCCCCCGCCGCCGGCAACCGCCCCGGGCGCCACGGCGTCTGGCAGCGCCCGGTCGAGGCCCGCCGGTTCGCCGCGGCGCCGCTGCTGGTGCCGTGGAGCGAGGGCGGCCTCGCCGAGGCCCCGCGCCCGCACGGCGACGCGGTCGTCGTGCCCGTGCCCGTCGCCCCGTCCGGACCCCCGGCCGAGCGCGACATCGCCGCGTTGACATACGGCGCGAACCCGCACAAGAAGGGCCTCGACCGCGTGCTGGCCGCCTGGCGGCGCGCGGCCCGCCCGGGCGAGGAGCTCGTCGTGGCCGGGCTCGAGGGTCGCGACGGCGGCGGCGTCCGTTACGCCGGCCTGCTGCCGCGCGCCGACTACCGCGCGCTGCTGCGCCGCGCGCGCGCCTTCCTCACGGCGCCCCGGCGCGAGGACTACGGCATCGCGCAGCTCGAGGCACTCGCCGACGGGTGCCTCCTCGTCACCACCCCCTCACCGGGGCCCTACGCCGCGCTCCCCGTGGCCCGCGAGCTCGACCCCCGGCTCGTCGCCCCCGAGCTCGCCATCCGCACCGCACTCGACGACCCGTTTCCGGATTACGCCGAGCGCGCCACCGAGCTGCTGCACCCGTGGTCGCCGGACGCGGTCGACCGCGTCGTCGCCGAGCAGCTGCTGCCGCGGCTCTGACGATCGCTCGCCACCAGCCACCAGGCGGCGGCGAGCGCTCGCGTCCCCGCCACGACGTCGGCGTCGTGCGTCAGCTCGTCCGGCGCGTGGCTGACGCCGGCGACGCTCGGGACGAAGAGCATCCCGCACGCCGCCGTCCCGGCGAGGCACTGGGTGTCGTGGCCGGCCCCGCTGGGCATCCGCAGCGGCGCGATCCCGATATGGGCGGCCGTGTCGGCCAGCGCCTCGACGACGGCGGGATCGAAGCGGGTCGGTGTGCCGTGGGAGAGCGTGTCGACCGAGATCGCGACGGCGCGCGCGGCGGCGATCTCGCCCGCGGCCACGAGGATCGCCGCGCGCACGCGCTCCATGCTCGGCGCGTCGATGCCGCGGATGTCGATCAGCAGCGTCGCGGCGCCCGGGACCACGTTCATCGCCCCGGGCGTCACGCCGACGTCGGCGGTGGTGGCCACGGAGTCGGCGCCGCTCTCGGCACGGCCGGCGCGCTCGACGGCCAGCACGAGCTCGGCGGCGGCGCAGAGCGCGTCGCGCCGGCCGTCCATCGGCGTGGCGCCCGAGTGGTCGGCGCGCCCCGCGACCGACGCGCGCAGGCGGATCGGCGCCGCCACAGCGGTGACCACGCCGAGCTGGGCGCCGGCGTCCTCCAGGCGCCGGCCCTGCTCGATGTGCAACTCCAGGCAGCTGGCCACGGTCCGCGACGGCTCGCGTCGCGGCCGCTCCCCGTCGGAGGCGAGCGCCGCGTCGAGGTCGAGCGGCGGCTCCTGGACCGGGTGCAGATCGGCCCGCGCGATCTGCCCGCTGAACAGCAGGCTGCCGACCTTGCCGTGGGCGAAGCGCACCGGCTCCTCGCAGCGCCAGACCACCACCTCGAGGGGTCGCTCGGGCAACGCGCCCGCCGCGCGCATCGCCTCCACCGCCTCGACGGCCGCCACCACGCCGAGCGCGCCGTCGAAGCGCCCGCCCGCCGGAACCGTGTCGAGGTGGGAGCCGCACAGGCTGGGCGCCCCGCCGGGCGCGTTGGCGTCCGTGGAGGCGAACAGGTTCCCGAAGTCGTCGAAGACGGGCTCCAGGCCGGCCGCGCGCAGCCACGCACACACCAGCTCGGTGGCCGCGCGCTCCTCGAGCGAGAAGGCGATCCGCGTCACGCCGCCGGACGGGTCGCCGCCGATCGCCGCGAGCTCGGCCAGGCGGCCGAGGAGCCGCTCGGGCGAGACCGCCGCCGCGACGGCCCGGCGCGCGTCGCGTGTCACACGCCGGTGGCGTAGCCGGCCGGGCGCTCGCCGTCCTTGTAGACCTGCATGAACTCGACCTCGAAGCCCGGGACGGCCTGGCCCGCGAAGAACGCCACCCACCCCTCGCTGTGCGGATGCGAGCCGACCTTCTGGCAGGCCTTGCAGGGCTTGAGCTCGGCGCCCGCGCTCAGCGCGTGCTCGATCGCCGCGTCGATGTCATCGACCTCGAGGCAGATGTGCTGGACGCCCTGCCCCGAGCGGGCGATGTGCTGCGCGAATCGCCCCCCGCCGTCGGTCGACTGGCAGAGCTGGATCTCCACCTCGCCCCAGTGGAAGTGCGCCTCGCGCGACTGGCCGGCCGGCCAGTCCGCCCGCCGCGGGTCGGTGACGCCCAGCAGCGCCTCGTACTGCGCCACCGCCGCGTCGACGTCCTCCACGGCCACCGCCATGTGCTTGATCCGCTTGATCACCCGTGCTCCGTTCTCGAGAACAACCTCACACCGCGACCCCCGCGCCGGCCGGCAGGAAGCGCCCGCCGCCCTGGGCCCGCACCGCGCCGCCGGCGAACACGACCTCGCCGCGGCGGATCGTGTGCGTGACCCGCCCGCGGATCCGGACGCCCTCGAGCGCCGTCCAGGGATGGCGGCTGAGCAGGTCTTGCGCGCGGACCTCCCAGGTCTCGTCCAGATCCCACACGGCCAGGTCCGCGTCGGCGCCGACCGCGATCTCGCCCTTGGCCGGATGCAGCCCGATGATCTGCGCCGGCCGGGTGGCCGAGAGCTGGGCGAAGCGCTCGAGCGACATGCCGCGCCGGTTGACCGCCTCGTCGCGGACGGCCGGCAGCATCGCCTGGATGATGTTGATGCCCAGCGGCGCCTTGAAGATGTCGCCCGCGGCCGCCTGCTTCTCCTCGCGCGTATAGGGCGAGTGGTCAGAGCCGAGCGAGTCGATCGTGCCGTCGAGGACGTACTCCCACAGTCGCTCGACGTCCGCGCGCGCCCGGATCGCCGGCGCGCAGCGCGCCCACGGGCCCAGCCGGACCAGGTCTTGGTGATCCAGCAGCAGGTACTGCGGGCAGGTCTCGCAGGTCACGCGCGCGCCGGCCGCCTTGGCCTCGCGGACTATCTCCGCGCCCTCGGGCGTGGAGACGTGGGCCACGTGCAGCCGCGTGCCGGTGTGGGTGGCGAAGCGCACCACGCGGGCGATCGCCTCGATCTCCACCAGCGGCGGGCGCGACTCGGCGTGGGCGAGCGGGTCGGTGCGACCCGCGGCGGCCATCCGGGCCAGGCCGGCCTGCAACAGCGAGTCGTTCTCGGCGTGCACGATCAGCAGCGCGTCGAGCTCGGCGAGCCGCTCCAGCGCCTCCAGCAGCGGCGCGTCCTCGAGCTTCGGGTAGCCCGGGCTCGACGCGCACATGTAGGCCTTGAACGCCCGCACCCCGTGCTCCTGCAGCGCCGTCAGCTCCTCGAGCGACTGGCCGGCGGCTGCCGAGTAGAGCGCGAAGTCGCAGATCGAATTGCGCCCGGCGAGCTCCCGCTTGATCGCCAGCGACTCGAGGTCCTTCACCAGCGGGTCGGCCTGCGGCATCTCGCCGACCGTGGTGATGCCGCCGGCCACCGCGGCGGCGGTGCCCGGCCCGAAGCCCTCGCGCTGGGCCTTCGACGGCTCGCGCAGGTGCGTGTGGATGTCCACGCCGCCCGGGAGCACGACCTTCCCCGCGGCGTCGAGGCGCTCGCCCGCGATCTCGCCGGCGTCCCCGGCGAGCGCGGCGATGCGCCCGTCCTCGATGACGATGTCGAGGTCGCGCACGCCGTCCGCGAGGACGACGCGCGCGCCGGAGACGACGGCGAGCCCGGGCATGGCCGCTAGTGGCTCCTGGCGTGCGTATCCGCGGGAGGGGCCACTAGGCCTTCCACGCCACCCAGAGCGGGTAGTGCGCCGTGCTCTGGATGAAGAAGTCGTGGACGTCGTTGGCGAACGCGAACCGGTTGGTCGGGTTGATCAGCCAGAGGATCGGGAGCTTGTCCATGACGATCTTCTGCCACTGGTCGAACAGCTGGCCGCGCTTGGTCATGTCCTGCTCGCCCTGGGTCTTGCGGTACAGCGCGTCCGCCTCCTTGTCGACCCAGCCCGTGTAGCC
>JAICUS010000155.1 GCA_025935735.1 Solirubrobacteraceae bacterium
CGAGCGCCGCGATACGCCGTAGGAGCAAGGCAATCTGCAGGAGATCTAAGCTGAGTCGGGGAGACAGGATTCAACTGGCGACCGCCCTGCTCCCAGCAGGAACATTCAGGTCTGTGGGCTCACGCCCGGCGCTGTAGAGCGCGACGCGGAGCACCTGGCCTACGGCGCCGCCAAGGCCGGGCTCGTGAGCCTCACCAAGGGCATCCCCCGCGCGTTCGCCGGCGACAGGGTCCTCCCCTACGCGGTCGCGCCGGAGTGGGTCGGGACCAATCTCGCCTCCAACGCGCTGGCGGGCACCGACCTGTCGAGCCTCCCGCTAGGAGAGCCGACGGTCCCAGGACGTCGCCGAGGTGATCGCCTTCCTCGCCACCGGTCGCTCGCGCCACACCACCGGCGCGACGAGCGACATCAACGGCGCGGACTACGTCCGCTGAGCCGAGCGACCACGGCGCCCGGACTCGACGACATCTCTCCGCGTACGCAAGCCTCGCGGGGGCGACACGCGAGCGCGCGAACGACGCGCCGTACGGCAGCGACCACCCGGTCCGGAACCGCGGTGCGAAAGCGGTTCCGCTCACACCGCAGAGCCAAATCGAGACAGCCGAGGTGCCAACAGGGTCCAAACTTGGGCCCCAAATTGGACCCCGCCTCTATACACCCGCAAAGCGCTCTTTGCATTTTGCAGGGACACTCTGATCGGGGAGACAGGATTTGAACCTGCGACCGCCCGGCCCCCAGCCGGAACGATCCAGGCCTGTGGGCTCACGCTCGGTGCTCTAAAGCGACGCTCGCTGCTCTGAGTTGCTGTGAGTTTCGCTCAGTTTGGACCCCGGATTGGACCCCGCGCTCCAGCCTCTATCGCGCGAGGACGTCGGCCGCGAAGTCGACGAGCGCCTTCGCCTGCCGCTGAGCAGCGGTGAGCATCGCTCCGCTGATGTCGTCAAAGCCGTATTGCGCGGCGTCCTTGAGACCGAGCAGCCGCGCGAACTGCCGCGCGGCGTCATCTCCCCGGGGCGTGATCATGCGCAGCAGGTCAGCAGCGTCACGATGGTCTCGCCCGCGGCTGCGTTGACCCAATGCGGCGCAGCAGGCAGCGTCGGCAGCGGCGATGCCGGCGACCACGGCGCACGATGCCGCGGCCTTCCGCTCCTCGGCGCTGCTGTTCACGTCGGCGATCTCGGCCAGATCAAGTTGTGCTCGCGCGTCCCGAAGGCGGGCTCGCGCCTGCGTGCGGCCGCACTCCTGCAAGCGAGTGGTTCTACGAGGCAAGGGGCGTCCCGAGCAACCGGCGAGCCGGCACGCCCGCGAGCTCGATGCCGTCGCGCAGCACGGCTCCGAGTACCGGTGGAGGCTGGCTCTGGGCCAGCATCTCCTGGAGCGCCTGCTCACCGACTTCGACGATACTGGCGCGGTTTCCAGTCCATATCTCGACGCGGCGTCGCAGCGCGTCGACTTGCTGGCCCCACGCCGGATCGGCTTCTGGCGTGGCGGTGGGTCTGACGAGCAGAATGTCGATGTCTGACGCTTCATTGCCGTCGCCACGGGCGGCGGAGCCGAATGCGGACGCGTGGGTCGGAGGCAGTTCCCACTCGGCGACCGCGTCGCGGATCCTCTGCCACAGCTCGCTACGCATTCCCGCGAGCGCGAGCACGGCCGCGGCCCCGAGGTGCTCCCGGTTGAGCTGGTGCAAGAACGCGCTGCGCGAGCCTTCGCGCAGAACGATGCCTTGCCTTACCAAGCGCTTCAGCGCCTTACGGACGCCATCGTGTGATCGCAATCCCAGCCGTTCCGCGATCTCCCGTCCGCTCATGGATTGCGTCGTCCGCGCGAGCAATACCAAGATGTCGCCTTCAAGCCCAGAGGCAACGGCTCGGTGCGGCGAGGACAGATCCACACTGGCTACTCTAGCAGCCAGGTGGCTACTCAAGAAGCCATATGGCTGTAGTAGCAGCCGGCTCGTTAACCGCAGGTTTGACGGTGGTCCAGCCCTCTGACATCCTGTACGGACAGGATGCGGGAACTACAGTGCAACGCCGACCGCGCCGGGAGCGGGTGAGGAGCTGAGTATGGAGCCACTGCCGATCAGCCAGATCGCGCTCGTCGTCAACGACATCGAGGAGGCGCTGGAGCGCTACTACCGGGTGCTGGGTTGGGGTCCGTTCAACGTCTATGAGCACAAGCCGCCGCTGCTGCACCACACGCGCGTGCGCGGCAAGGACGTCGAGTACACGATGATCGGCGCCGAGGCCCACGTCGGGCCGATCGTGGTCGAGCTCATCCAGCCGGTCAGCGGCCCGAGCATCTATGCGGAATGGCTCGAGGAGCACGGTGAGGGGTTGCACCACATCGCGGTCATGCGCCCCACGCTCGAGACCTCGGAGGAGACCCGCAGGCGGTTTCTGGAGGAGGCCGGCGCCGACATCCTCATGGAGGGCCGGATCGGCGACGGGATCCACTTCTACTACGTCGACTCCCAGCCGCAGCTGAAGGCCATCTTCGAGTCGGGCACGGGTCACGCGGTCGACCTGCGGCCGAGCTACGTCTACCCGGCGTAGATGCGCATCCTCGCGGTCGGAGACTCCTACCTCGGCGTCCCCACGTTCGAGCAGGGGCTCGCGCGGCTGGCCCGGCGGCACGAGCTGGAGCTCCTGCAACTCGACGAGTCGCGGCGTTTCGTCCCGGTCACGGACGCCGAGCGAGCGCTCCGGGAGTACGCCGGCGACCCGGATGAGATCGTCGACCGGATGGCCGGCGTCGAGGTGCTCGTGGTGCACGGCGCACCCGTCACGGACAAGGTGCTCGCGGCGTCCGCCGACCTCGAGCTCGTGGGCTGCGCGCGCGGCGGGCCGGTGAACGTCGACGTCGCGGCGGCGAAGGCCCGGGGAATCGCTGTCGCCACGACGCCCGGCAAGAACGCCGAGGCCGTGGCCGACCAGGCGCTGGCATTCATGATCATGCTCGCGCGGCGGTTCACGACGGCGCAGCGCTTCCTGCTCGAGGGCGGCCGGCTCGCCGGGACGTTTGACGGCGCGGCGTTCTTCGGCCACGACCTCGGCGGGTTGACCGCCGGCCTGGTCGGCTTCGGCCACGTCGGCCGGGCGGTGGCGCGGCGCACGGCGGCCTTCGGGATGCGCACGCTGGTGTACGACCCGTTCGTGCGCGTCGAGGACCCGCACGCCGAGCAGGTCGGCGAGCTGGCCGAGCTGCTGGCGCGCGTCAATGTCGTGTCGCTGCACACCCGCGCCACGGCGGAGACCGAGAGCATGGTCGACGCGGGCTTCCTGGCGGCGATGCGACCGCACGCGTACCTGGTCAACACGGCGCGCGAGTCGCTGGTCGACGAGGCGGCGCTCGACGCCGCACTGGCCTCCGGCCGGCTGGCCGGCGCGGCGCTCGACGTGGTACGGCAGGCGGCCGGCGCCCCGCACCCGCTGCTGCGCCACGACAACGTGGTGATCACGCCGCACATCGGCGGCGCCACCTACGAGACGCTGCTGCGCGGGGCGACCATGATCGCCGAGGCGATCGAGGCCTTCGCCGCCCGCCGAGACCACGCGACGCGCGCGAACACGTAACTCAACCAGGAGGCACGATGCCCGAGGCCGACGCCTACGGCGACAAGCAGTTCCAGCCCGAGGTCCCCGTGCGCCGAGACGCCCTGGCGGTCAAGGGCGCGGGCGGCTACGACTGGGGAATGCAGAACCGGCTGGCGCGGATCTTCCGGCCGTCGTCCGGGCGCACCGTGATGCTGGCGATCGACCACGGCTACTTCCAGGGGCCGACCACCGGGCTGGAGCGCATCGATCTCAGCATCGTGCCGCTGGCCGCGCAGGCCGACGCGCTGATGCTCACCCGCGGCATCCTGCGCTCGACCATCCCGGCGACGCACCGCGGCGGGATCGTCATGCGCGCGAGCGGCGGCCCGAGCGTCCTGCGCGAGCTCTCGGACGAGCACATCGCGCTCGACATGGAGGACGCCGCCCGGATGAACGTCCACGCCGTCGCCGTGCAGGTGTTCGTGGGCGGCGAGCACGAGAGCCGCTCGATCCAGAACATGACGCGGCTGGTGGATGCGGGCTATCGCTACGGCATCCCGGTGCTCGGCGTCACCGCGGTGGGCAAGGACCTGGTGCGCGACGCGCGCTACCTCGGGCTGGCCACGCGCATGTGCGCGGAGCTCGGCGCCCAGTTCGTCAAGACGTACTACACGGCCGAGGGGTTCGAGCGCGTGACCGCGGGCTGCCCCGTGCCGGTCGTCATGGCCGGCGGCCGCAAGCTGCCCGAGCGCGACGCCCTGGAAATGGCCTACCGCGCCGTCCAGGAGGGCGCGGCGGGCGTCGACATGGGGCGCAACATCTTCCAGAGCGAGCACCCCGCGGCCATGCTCGAGGCGGTGACCCGGGTCGTCCACGCGGACCTCGACCCCGCCGGCGCGTTCTCGCTCTATGAGTCGCTCGCGCGCGAGCCGGTCGGGGTATGACGCGGCTCAGCGTCGGCATCGCCACCGCCGACCCGTTGCGCCTCGGCGACGAGCTCGACCGGCTGGCCGGCGCGGGGGTCGAGTTGGTGCACCTCGACGTGATGGACGGCGCGTACTGCCCGGTCGTGGCCACGGCCGCGCCGGCGCTCGTGCGGGCTGTCGCGGCGCCGCTGGCGGCCGACGTCCACCTCATGGTGCGCGATCCGCTGGCGCACGTCGACGCCTGGGTCGACGCCGGCGCGCGGATCGTCACCTTCCAGCTCGAGGGCGCCGCCGAGCCGCTGCGCGTCCTGCGCACGCTCGCCGGGCGCGGCGTCGAGCGCGGCGTGGCGATCGCTCCCGGGACGCCGCTGCCCTGGCTGGAGCCGCTGCTGGGCGACGTCGAGCTCGTGCTGGTGCTGGGCGTGATCCCCGGGCTGGCGGGCCAGCGGCTCGAGCCGCCGGCGCTCGACCGCCTGGCCCGGGTGTGCGAGATGGTCGCGGGCAGCGAGGTCTGCGTGGGCTTCGACGGCGGCGTGAACCGCGGCAACGTCGACCGCGTGGTGGCCGCGGGCGCCAGGCTCGTGGTCTCGGGCTCGGCCGTCTTCGACGGCGGCGACGCGGGCGCCAACGCGCGCTTCATGCTCGAGCGGGCGGCGGCGTGAGGACCGCGATCGTCACGGGCGCCGGCACCGGCGTCGGCGCCGCGACCGCCCGCCTGTTCGCCGAGCACGGTCACGCGGTCGTGCTGGTGGGGCGGCGCCGCGCGCTGCTCGAGCAGGTGGCGGCGGATCTCGAGCACGCGCTCGTGGTGGCCGACGACTTGGCGGATCCCGCCGTGCCCGGGCGGCTGATCGAGGCGGCGCGGGCGGCGTTCGGAGGGGTCGACGTGCTCGTCAACAACGCGGCGGTCATCTGGAACGGCGCGTTCGCCGACTTCACGCTCGCCCAGTTCGACGAGCACGTCGCGGTCAACGTGCGGGCGCCGTTCTTGCTCACGCAGGCCGCGCTGCCCGCGCTGCGCGAGGGGCGGTCGCCGGCGATCGTCAACGTGAGCTCCTCGATCGGCAGCATCGTCAAGCCGAAGACGACGCTCTACGCCATGACCAAGGCCGCGCTCGAGTACCTCACGCGGGCCACCGCATACGAGCTCGCCGAGGACGGGGTCCGGGTCAACGCCGTCGCGCTCGGACCCGTCGACACGCCCATCCACGCCACGTACGCGGACGACCTGGAGGCGGCGTACGCCGACCTCGCGAGGCGCGTCCCGCTCGGGCGGATGGGCACCCCGGAGGACGTCGCCCGCTGGATCTGGTGGCTGTCCTCTCCGGACACGGCATGGACCACGGGGGCGATCATCCCCGTCGACGGCGGCCAGGTACTCGGGATCCCGGAGGCGGCAGGTGGCTGAGCGGTTGGACGGCAAGCGGGCGCTGATCAGCGGCGCGGGCAGCGGCATGGGCCTCGCCGCCGCCGAGCGGTTCGCGAGCGAGGGCGCCCGCGTTGCGCTGCTGGACGTCGACGAGGCGGCGATCGCTGCCGCGGCCGCGCGCATCGGTCCGGCCGCGCTGGCGACGCCCGCGGACGTGCGCGACGAGGACGCGGTGCGCGCGGCGGTGGCCGGCGCAGTCGAGGCGTTCGGCGGCCTCGACGTGGTGGTGGGCAACGCCGGCGTGCAGCTGGCGGGCCAGGACGACCGGGCGGAGCGCCTGTCGCTGGACGTCTGGCGGCGCACCGTGGACATCAACCTCACCGGCATGTTCCTCGTCTGCAAGCACGGCATCGACGCCCTGCTCGCCGCGGGCGGCGGCGCGGTGGTCTGCACGTGCTCGCCGACGGGGCTGTTCGGCTGCGCGCCGGGCTATGACGCCTACAGCGCAAGCAAGGGCGGCGTCGCCGGGCTCGTGCGCGTGCTCGCCGCCGACTACGCCCGCTCGGGGATCCGCGTCAATGGCGTCGTGCCCGGCTACATGGACACGCCGATGACGGGCTGGGTGACGCCGGAGGAGCACGACGCGCTGCTGACGACGATCCCCCTCGGGCGGGCGGGCCGGCCCGAGGAGGTCGCCGCGGTGATGGCCTTCCTCGCCTCCGACGACGCGTCCTACGTCACCGGGGCGCTGTGGGCCGCGGACGGCGGCATGACCGCCGTCTAGACGAACGATGAGCGGGCCGTGTGCTCCTCGTCGCTCTCCATGCGGTCGGCGGCCGCGTCGCCCGCGTGGCGGAGGAGCCCGGCCCGGCCGCTCGACACGAGCCACGTCAGCACGCCGATGCCCACCACGATCCAGCCGAGCACGATGAACGGCGCGAGGCTGATCGGGTAGTCGGGCAGCGGGTTGACCGACTCATAGACCACCAGGACCAGCGCGACGATCCCGAGCGCCGGGACGACGGCGTGCTTGAACCAGCTGAACTCGTCCGGGTGCTCACGGCGGTAGTAGATGAACAGGCCGACGTTGGAGACGGCGTACACCGGCGCGAGCGCGAACGTGAACCAGGTGCCGGTGAGGTTGTAGACGTTGGAGACGCCGATGACGATCGGCAGCAGCACGCCGAGGACGATGTTCACGCCGGTGAGGAACCAGACGGCGGTGACCGGCGTCTTGTACTGCGGGTGCACCTTGCGCAGCGCGGTCGGCATCGCGCCCGTGCGCGCCATGCCGAAGAGGAACCGCGCCGAGGCGTTCATGACGGCGATCGACACCGCGAGCGCCGAGTTGAACAGCGCGAACAGCAGCAGCACCCAGGCGCCGCCCCACAGCCGGTGCCCCAGCACGAACGCGGGCAGCTCGCTGGAGCCGGCGAAGGAGCCGATCCTGTCCGTGCCCCAGCCGACGGTCTGGCCCCAGGAGACGAAGACGAGGAAGACGCCGAGCAGCAGGATCGACCCCATGACCGCGCGGGGGATGGTGCGCTTGGGGTCCTCGGTCTCCTCGGCCAGCGGCGCGGCGGCGTCCCAGCCCGTGATGGCGAAGATGGCGAACACGACGCCGAGGAAGAGGCCGTGGCCGCTCGGAGCATTGCCCGGGTTCAGCCAGTGCACGTTGATGCCGCCCTGGCCGGGGTCGATGAAGCCCGAGACGCCGAGCGCGAACACGATCGCCGTCTCGATCAGGCCCAGCGTGACCACGAGCCGCGCCGACAGCTCGATCCCGCGGTAGGAGGTGTACGCCACCAGCGCGATCAGGAAGACCATCAGGTACCACCAGTGGAACGTGACGTTGTACTCGGACTTCAGCGTGGACGACAGCGTGTCGCCCATGAAGCTGCCGACCTGCGCCACCACGACGGGGTAGAAGAGCAGGTAGACCCAGGCGACCAGGAAGCCCCAGCGCACGCCCAGCGAGCGCGTGACGAACGTGTAGTACGTGCCGACCGACGTCATGTGCTTGGTGAACTGCGAGAGCACATAGCCGAGCAGCACGGCGATGATGAACGCGCCGAGATAGGCCAGCGGCGCCGCCACGCCGGCGTTGGACACGATGAACGGGATCGTGAACATGCCCGCGATCGCCGGGGCGATCGCAGTCACGCTCTGCATCAGCACCCCGGGCAGCCCGATCGCGCCGGCCTTCAGCTCCGTCTCGGCGACTACGTGATCGTGCTCGTGCACGGCTGCACCGTCAGGCATATATCCCCCCGTTAGGGATCGTCTCCTCGGCCACTCCGGGCCCCCAGGAGCGCCGTCGCCCCGGTGTCGCCGGCTCGTGGCTCTCCTCCGACCCTCGGGAGCATAACGTCATCCTGTCCGTACAGTCAATGGTGGGTGGCCTCGCCGTCCGGGCGCGAGCCGCGGCGCCCTAGAAGATTGCGATCGGGTTCCAGGGCGAGCCGGTCCCGCCGGGCAGCCGCAAGGGCAGGCCGACGACCATGAACTCGTCGCGGCCCTCCTGCGCGCACGCCACCGCGAGGTCCTCGAACTGCAGGCTGTCGGACACGAGCATCCCCATCGCCGCGACCTGGAGCGGGTGGATCGGATAGGTGATGCCGTTGACCACGCTCGGCACCGTTTCGCCGTCGCCGTCGGGCAGGAACGCGCCGATCGACAGCTCGTGCATCCACGGGATCGCGTCGACATGGATGCCCGCCTTGCCCTCGCCGGCCGGGGGCGGGCTGTTGTTCCACGCACCGAGCGCCAGCCGGCGTGCATGATGGCCGGTGCGCAGGACGAGGATGTCGCCCTCGCCGAGCCGCGCCCCCTGCGCCCGCACGCACTCCTCGAGCTCGGCCCGGGTGACCGCCTCGCCCGGCTCCAGCCAGTCCACGCCGCGCAGGCGCGGGATGTCCAGCAGGACGCCCCTCCCCACCACGCCGAGGCTGACCGCGGTGATGTCCTGGGTCGTCGCGCCGGTCGAGGGCACGACGTCCGCCGCCCGCCGGCCGTTGTAGGTCAGCCCGCCGTAGGAGATGTGGCAGAGCGCGTCGACGTGGGTGTGGCAGTCGCCGTGGCAGGCCATGCCGAGGTAGTCGAGCGCGAAGCCGACCTTGCTCTCGTCCACGGGGACGTCATGCGACTGGACGACGAAGTGCATCGCCTGCTGCGGGTTGTCCGGCCCGGCGACCTTGTTGATCGGGATGGCCATGGACACGCGCCGGCCGGAGCGCACCAGCGCCGCCGCCTCGCGCACCTTGTCCGGCGTGATGAGGTTGAGCGTGCCCAGTTCGTCGTCGGGCCCCCAGCGCCCCCAGTTCTTCACCGACTCGAAGATCGCCTCGAATTCGGGCACCCCGAGCTGCTCCGCGACGGCCAATCCACCACCTCCATTGCTGTATCGACAGGATGACGTTAGGCTCACGGCCTCGTGGCGTCAAGCAGCGATCTCCGCGGCGCCGTGCGTGGGCGTGTCCGGCTCTCGACCGCCGACTTCGCGCTGCTCGACGAGCACTTCCCGGGACGCTATCCGCGGATGATCGTGGCCGGCGAGGGCGCGTACCTCGTCGACGCGGACGGCCGCCGGCTGCTCGACAGCGGCGCCCACATGGGCGCATGCCAGATCGGCCACGGGCGCCGCGAGGTAGCCGAGCGGATCGCGGAGCAGGCCGCGGCGCTCGAGTTCACGACGCTCGACGGCGGTCTGGCGCATCCCTACGCGCTCGCGCTGGCGGAGCGGCTGGCGCCCCGCATGCCGCTGGCCGGCGAGCCGCTGTTCCTGTTCGGCGCCTCGGGCAGCGAGGCGAACGAGACCGCCTTCAAGGTCGCGCGCGCCTATCACGCCGCGCGCGGCGAGCCCCGGCGCCACAAGTTGCTCTGCCGCGCCGGCTCCTATCACGGCGCGACGTTCGCCGCGATGGCCGCCACGGGCATCCCCGCGGCGCGCGAGCCCTTCGCGCCGCTGCCGCCGGGGTTCGTCCGCGTCACCCAGCCGTCGCCCGGGCGCTGCGGCTACTGCCCGCGCGGCGGGCGCTGCACGCTCGACTGCGCCGAGGATGTCGAGCGGGCGCTGCTGCGCGAGGGGCCGGAGAGCGTGGCGGCGCTCGTGGCCGAGCCCGTGGCGTTCCGCGAGGCGATCAAGGTCCCGGACCCGGGGTACTGGCCCGCGCTGCGCGACATCTGCGACCGTCACGGGATCCTCCTGATCTCCGATGAGGTGATCACGGGCTTCGGCCGCACCGGCCGCTTCATGGGCGCCGAGCACTGGGGCCTGCGGCCGGACATGGTGGTGATGGCGAAGGGCCTGACCAGCGGCTATGTGCCGATGTCGGCCTGCGTGCTGTCGAGCGAGGTGGCGCAGACACTGCGTGCGCGTCCCATGACGCACATCAGCACGTACGCCGGGCACCCCGTGGCCTGTGCGGCGGCGCAGGCCACGCTCGACGTGCTGGACCGGGAGCGGCTGCCCGAGCGGGCCGCGGCGCTCGAGCCGGTGGTGCGCGAGCACATGACGACGCTGGCCGAGCGCGTGCCCGCCGTGACCGCGACGAACGTCATCGGCCTGCTCGGCAGCGTCGAAGTCGCGGTCGGCGCCGACCCCGCGCTCGCGGCCGCGCGGATCGCCGATGCGGCGTACGAGCGCGGGCTGATCGTCCGCGTCGCGCCGGCCGACGGCGAGATCGTCGCCTACTTCTACCCGCCGCTGGTCGCCGGCGAGGAGGACGTGGCGTTCGCGTTCGGCGTGCTCGCGGACGTGCTCGGGTGATGGACGAGCGCGCCGCGCGCGTGCTGGACGCGGCCGTCGCCGCCGGCGCCGGATGCGCGGTGCTGACCTCGCCCGCCGCGGTGGCCTATGCCACCGGGTTCGCGCCGTTCGCCGGCTCCGGACCCTCGCCGTTCGATGCCGGGCCGCCGCTGGCCGTCGTCTCCGCGGACGCCGTCGTGCTGGTGGTGGCCGACGCGGATGCGGACGCGCCGGTGCACCCGGGGGTTGACGTGCGTGCCTACGGCTCGTTCGCCGCGGACGCGCGCGAGCCGCTCACCGGGTATCTCGCCGCCG
>JAICUS010000663.1 GCA_025935735.1 Solirubrobacteraceae bacterium
GAGAGCTGGCGCGCCCCCGCCCGTGGTCCCACGCGCGAAGTTGAGCCCCGCGGCCCATGACAGCCGCGCCGCGCCGACGCACACTCAGGGCATGCGCCGCGAGGCCGGTCAGACCGCCGACGGGATCCCGGGCGCGACGACCGCGATGATCGCCGCCACGAGCAGCAGGATGCCCATGTACTCGGCGCCGGCACCCACGCCGCCGACGATCTTGGAGATCCGGCCGGAGACCAGCGACGGGATCCCGGGCGCGACCACCGCGATGATCGCCGCCACGAGCAGCAGGATGCCCATGTACTCGGCGGCGGTCTGACCGTCCTCGCGGCGCATGCCCTGAGTGTGCGTCGGCGCGGCGCGGCTGTCATGGGCCGCGGGGCTCAACTTCGCGCGTGGGACCACGGGCGGGGGCGCGCCAGCTCTCGGCGCCGGCAAATCCACCGGGGGGGTGCACGCGGTAGTACCAGCATGCGCACACGGCAGAAGCTCCCCATCGCCGCCGCGGCGCTCGCCGCGTCGGTCGCCCTCACCGCCTGCGGCGGCTCCGCGAGCCCACCCAGGGCCGCAGGCGGTCACACGGTCGCGTTCGAGCGGGTCGCCGGCGTCGGCGACGTGCTCGTCGACGCGGGCGGCAAGGCGTTGTACGCCTCCAACCTCGAGGCCGATGGCAGGGTGAAGTGCGTCGGCCCCTGCGAGTCGTTCTGGCAGCCGCTCACCGTCGCCTCCGCCAAGCCGACGGCGGGGGCCGGCGTGGGCAAGGTCGCGGTGGTCCAGCGCCCGGACGGCGCCCGGCAGGTGACCGTCGACGGCCGGCTGCTCTACACGTTCGTCGACGACGCGCCCGGCCAGATCAAGGGCATCGGCTTCCACGACTCCTTCCAAGGCCGTCACTTCACGTGGAAGGCCGTCCTGGCCGGCGGCGGGCTCGCCTCGCAGACCGATCCGAGCGGAGGTACCGGCGGCGGCTACTGACCCGGTGCCATGGACGGGCTCTCGGACGAGGCGCTGCTGGCGGGGCTGGCCTCCGGCGACCCGGAGAACGCCGCCGCGTTCGTGCGGCGCTTCCAGAGACGCGTCTACGGCCTGTCGCTGACGATGATCGGCGATCCCGAGCTCGCGGAGGACGTCGCGCAGGAGACGTTCGTGCGCGCCTGGCGCCACGCGGCGACCTACGACGTCCGGCGCGGCCGGGTGTCGTCGTGGCTGCTGACGATCGCCCGCAACCTCGCGATCGACCGCCTCCGCCTGCGGCCGGCCACGCCGACGGACCCGGACGTGATCGCGTCCCAGCTCGAGCTCGCCCGGCATGACGCGCTGCCGGACATCGCTGAGCGCGACCGGCTCCGCCGGGCGGCCGCGGCGCTGCCCGCCGACCAGCGCCGCGCGCTCGTGCTCGCCGTGTTCGGCGGCCGGACCGCGCGCGAGATCGCCGAGCTCGACGACGTGCCGCTCGGCACCGTGAAGACGAGGATCAGGGCGGCGATGGCCACGCTGCGCGAGCGTCTGGAGGTACCGGATGGGCTGTGAGCACACCCGCCGGCTCGCGGCCGAGATGGCGCTCGGCATCGCCGACGGCGCCGACCGCGCGCAGGCGCTGCGCCACATCGCCGGCTGCGCCGAGTGCCGGCGCGCCGTCGAGGAGCTGTCCGAGGTCGCGGACGGGCTGCTCGTGCTGGCGCCGGAGCGCGAGCCGCCACCTGGCTTCGAGTCGCGCGTGCTGGCCCGCCTGCAACCGGCCGCGGCCGCCGCGCCCCCGCGCCGCCGCCGGCGCATGCTCGCCGTGCTCGCTCCGGCGGCGGCAGCGGCGGCGCTCGCAACGGGCGTCGTGCTCGGCGCCACGCGGGACGACGTGCGGCTGGCGCGGCACTACCGGGACACGCTCGCCGCGGCCCACGGCAGCTACTTCGAGGCCGCCCGCCTCCAGGCCCCCGACGGCCGCCCGGCCGGGGTCGTGTACGCCTATCGCGGGATCCCGTCGTGGATCTTCCTCTACGTCGATCGCGCCCGTCGCTCCCACGGCTACGGCGTCGAGCTCGCCATGGCGTCGGGGCGGCGCGTGCCGCTCCCGTCCCTGCGGCTCGACCCGGACACCGGCAGCGGCGGCGCGGCGGTAAGAGTCGACGTCCACGGCGTCGCGGCGGTGCGGCTCGTCGGCCGCGCGCCGGGCGACGTGCTCGTGGCGAGGCTGGCGCATCGGTGACCGCTGGGCCCGAAATGCTGCCCCTTCGCCCCTGGCACGCGCGCACGCGGATCCCGTACGGTCGCCGTGATGACCATCCGTACGCCCGCCGAGCGCCAGGACGAGGCCGAGCGCACGCTCGCGCTCAAGCGGCCCGAGCCGGCGGCGCCCGCCGTGGCGCGGGTGCTCGCGCTGCAGCGCACGGCCGGCAACCGGGCGGTCGCGGCGCTGGTCGCCCGCGACCCGGTGGCGGACGCGCCCGCGGTCACCAATGTGTCGCAGGCCATCGCGGACCGCGACATCGGGGCGATCAAGGCGATCGACGACTTCTCGTCCGCCTCCGACCCGCAGCGCTTCCAGATGATCGACATCCTGCTCGACCAGTTCTGGGTCGGGCCGCGCGACGAGGCCGCGCTGGAGCGCATCTGGGCGTCGTTCGGCGAGCGCCTGCCGGACATGATGGCCACGCACGCCCGCCAGTGGGCCGACTGCGTGGACCGGGGCGCCGAGCTGCCGCGCTGGACGCGCTACGACAACCTCGGGCTGACGTGCGAGATCTCGCCCGGCGTGATCAACGACCGCCAGGTCGCGCGGGCGGTCGCGGCGGTCGGGCGGCTGAGCGACCCCGACTACCTGCAGTTCCGCCAGCTCATGCACTACGCCGGCTCGGGCGCGGAAGTGGCCTTCCTGTGCAAGGCGCTGGCGGCCGACCGCGGCGTGGCCGACATCGCCACGTTCGCCGCCACGATCCGCGGCAAGGACCGCGCCTGGCTGCTGGCCAACCTCAACGTGGCCGACGAGACGACCGCCCAGGGCGCCAGCACGATGGGCATCCAGCAGCAGTGGCAGATGTCCTGCGGCCCGACCACGGTCCAGACGCTGCACGCCCAGAA
>JAICUS010000769.1 GCA_025935735.1 Solirubrobacteraceae bacterium
AGGTCGAGCAGGACGAGCCCCTCGATCACCGCCAGGCGGACCGGGTGCAGCCCGAAGCACGCGCGGTCGAAGTCCTGGAGCCCGTCGGTGAACGGCGCGTTGGAGAGCGTGCCGTCGAAGCCGTAGCTCCACGCGTGGTAGGGGCACTGCAGGCGCCGCGTCGTCCCCTCGGGCGCCACGAGCAGCCGCGCGCCGCGGTGCCTACAGGTGTTCAGGAACGCGCGCGGGATGCCGTCGTCGTCGCCCACGACGATCACGCTCTCGCCGCCGGCCTCCAGCGTGAGGTAGGCGCCGCGCTCGCGCACCCGGTCGACGTGGCCGGCGCAGATCCAGCCGCGCCGGAACAGGTGCGCGCGCTCCCACTCGAAGACGTCCGGGTCCGTGAACGCCGGACCGGGCAGCTGCGTGGCCCGCTCGAGCGGCAGGCATGTGCGCTCGACCTCGGCGGCGCTCAGCGGCAGGACGGGATCGGTGACGGACATCGCGGACTTGCTCCCTCCGGATCGGACCGTCGCGGACCCTATCACGGAGCTTGTGCGACTGGCAACAAGGTCAGCCTGGGCAGAGTTTGCGCAAGTCTGGACGCAGACGAGCGTTTGGAGACTCCGTCCAGCGCGCACCCACTTGAAGACACTCGATGTCCCCTCTCCTCACCGCCCGACCCACCACTTCAGTGACCCTGCGCCTCGTCGGGGCCTGCGCCGTGACGGGGCTGATCGCCCTGACCGTGGCGCTGACGGGTCACGGCGGGCGCTCCAGCGCGGCGGTGCCGGCGTGCCTGGCCGCGGCGTGCGTGTGCGCCGCGCTGGTCGGGCACATGGCGTTCTACTCGGCCCGGGCGACCGACGACGGGCGGCTCGCCTGGATCTCCGCCGGCGTCACCATCGCCCTGTTCGGGCTGCTCACGAGCCTGTTCGCCGACCACGCGCTGTTCCCCGACGGCGGGCCGGTCCGGCAGACGGCCGACGCCGGCGCGGCGCGCTACCTCCTCTGGCACCTTGCGCTGGTCGCGGCCGGCGCACTGGCGATCGCGGGGCTCGCTCCCCGCCCGCGATCGCTGCTCACCTTCGGCGGCCTGGGTCTCCTCCTCCTCGCCTGGGCCGCCGTTGCCTCCAGCCCGTTCGGCGCCCTCGCGTCGCCCGACGGGATCGCTCCGGTCATGCGCACCCTGGTCGCGCTGCTCGTGCTCGGGCAGCTCGCGGTCGCGGTGCTGTGGTGGCGCCGCACGGCCGGCGCCCCGTCCTGGGTCGAGATGTGCGTGCTGGCCGGCATGGTGCTGAGCACGCTCGACCTCGTCGCCTACATCTCGGCGCCCGCGGCGTTCGCGGGCGCGTGGTGGGCGAGCCTCGCGCTGCGGGCCGGCCAGTTCGCCGTCCCCGCCGTCGGCCTGCTGCTCGGCTTCATCGCCGTGGCCGAGAAGGTGCGCGAGTTCGAGGACGAGCTGGCGCAGAGCCTGCTGGCCGAGCGCGAGCGCGCCCGCGAGCAGCTCGAGCTCGTCTCGCTGGACCGCGCGCGCCGCGAGCGCATCGGCGACCGCGTCCGGCGGCTCGTCGACGGCGACGGGCTCGCGGTGGCCTTCCAGCCGATCGTCGACCTGGTCAGCGGCCGCGTCGTGGGCGCCGAGGCGCTCGCCCGCTTCCACGCGCCGGACGGCGAGCGCATCCCGACCGAGCGCTGCTTCCTCGACGCGCACGCCGTCGACCTGGGCGTCGAGCTCGAGCTGGCGGTCATCCGGCTGGCGCTGGACAACCACGTGCGGCTGCCCGAGGGCCGCTATCTCGCGCTCAACGTGTCGCCGAGCGTGCTGGAGACCGACGACCTGGTGCTGGAGATCGCCCAGCGAGAGCTGGAGCGGCCGCTGGTGGTCGAGCTGACCGAGCACCAGCCGGTGGAGGACTACGCGGCGCTCAGCGTCTCGCTGGCCCGGCTGCGGGAGCTGGGACTGCGCGTGGCCGTGGACGACGTCGGCTCGGGCTTCGCCTCCTTCCGCCACGTCACGCGCGTGAACCCCGACATCCTCAAGCTCGACCGCACGCTCGTCTGCGGGATCGACGACGACCCGGTGCGCCAGTCGCTGGCCTCGGCCATCGTGGCCTTCGCCCGCGACGTCGGCGCGACCGTGGTCTCCGAGGGGATCGAGTCCGAGAGCGAGCTGTGCTGCCTGAAGGACCTCGCCGTCGGCTGCGGTCAGGGCTTCCACCTCGCGCGCCCGAGCCTCGAGTCGATCGAGGCCGAGGTCGCGCACCTCACGGCAGTGGCGTGACCACCGTCCACGGCTCGACGGTCCAGCTGGTCACCAGCCCCGCCTCCACGTAGGGGTCCTCCTCGGGGAACGCGTTCGCGTCCGCCTCCTCGCGGAACGCGATCAGGCCGGTCGACGGCGGATCCCCCGCGGCGCCGGCGACCACGAC
>JAICUS010000680.1 GCA_025935735.1 Solirubrobacteraceae bacterium
CAGCCCGGGTCGGGGAGCGTCACCGGCGGGTTCGGCGTGGCGATCGCGTCCCAGGCCGGCTGGCCCGTGGACTGCCAGGACCAGTAGGAGAGCCCGCCTGAGCCGTAAGCCGCCCAGATGCCGGCGAAGCGCTGGATGTCGGCCGGCGGCGGACTGTCGTAGCTCTGGCCCAGCGGGGCGATCGACACGCCGTAGATCCGGTTCGCGGCCAGCGTGTGCGCGCTCACCGCGTCCACCGTGCCGCCGATCGTCTTCCAGTAGACCTGCGGCAGGTTCGCCTGCGCGCCGCCCGGCCCGAGGAACACCGAGTACGGCAGCCCCGGGTGGTAGTCCACGTAGGGGAAGCTGGTCAGCCCGACCGGGTACGCCGGCCCGATCTGGGTGCGGAGCGCGAACAGGTACTGCTGCGCCTGGGCGTAGCGGCCCTCGTACTCCTTCTCGGCGTCGATGACGAAGCAGTCGGCGCCGTCGGCCACCGCCGGGGCGGCCGCGGCGGCCTCGCCCACGGGATCGGAGCCGTAGACGTACTGCCAGCCGCAGACCCGCAGCCCGTTGGCGTGCAGCGCCTGCACCAGCGCGGGGGTGAACTGCGACCACACGCGGGTCCCGTCCGCGCTCTTGATGAACACCGTGGAGACGTTCGCGGCGTGGGCGCGGGCGGCGATCGCGGCCACGTCGCCGCCCTCGCTGCGCGGCAGCTCCCAGATCCACATGCCGGTGCCGGCGAACGCGGCCGGGAGCGCCCCGGGCGCGGCGGCGGGCGGCCCGGGCGGCTTCGGCGGCGCCTTGACCCGGATGTGGATGACGTTGGAGCGCCGGTTGCGCCCGTCGCGCACGACCACCGACACGCGCCCGGAGCGGGTGCCGGACGGCACGCGCGCCACGTACGCGCGCCCGAGCGTCCGCATGCGGGCGTTCAGCGTGCCCTTCGGCCAGCGGAACGAGATCCGCATGCCGCGATACAGGCCGCGGCCCACGAACCTCAGCTGGTCGCCGATCACCGCGGTGGTGACCTTGCGGCAGGCCTTCTTGCTCTTGGGGACGCAACGCACCTGCTTGAGGTGCGGCTTCGGGCGGTGCGTGGCCTGGGCGGCCGACGGCAGCGCGGCGGCGCCGGCCAGCAGGGCGACGGCGGCGACGGTGATCCGGCGGGCGGGCATCACCCGCGTCAAACCGCCGAAGCGGTCGGAAGTTCCGGCCCGGCGGATACGCTTAGGCGCCGGATGCGAAGGGGCCCCGACCGCCAGGAGCGCCCGCCACACGTGGGTGCTGTGATGCTGGCGAAGGCTCTCGCCGGGGTCCTGTTGATCTTCGTGGTGGCCGGCGTCGGCACCGCGGCCGCCGGCTACTTCCAGTTCGACAAGCTGTTCCCGCCGGCCGACGCGCCGCTGCCGGGCGGCGCCAAGGCCCCGCCGCCGCTGAAGGTCCCGGAGCTGCCGGAGGTCAAGCCCGGCGGCCCGCGGACGCTGCTGCTGCTCGGCTCCGACCACCGGGCGAAGACCTCGATCGACGCCCGCCTGGGCGCCGACAAGCCGCTCTCGGACACGATCGTGCTCGTCCGGCTGGACCCCAAGCACAAGCGGATCGCCGTGCTCTCGCTGCCGCGCGACCTCGCGGTGACGATCCCCGGGGTGGGGGAGGGGATCAAGATCAACGAGGCCTACACGGACGGCGGCCCGAGCAAGACGCTCGCCACCGTAAAGCTCCTGTTTGACAACGCCACGGGCAAGGACTTCCAGGTCAACAGCGTCATCGACGTCGACTTCAGCGGTTTCCAGCACGCGGTGGATTATGTCGGCGGAGTGTACGTCGACGTCGACCGCCGGTATTACAACCCGCCGGACTCGGGTTACGCGGCGATCGACATCCAGCCGGGTTACCAGAAGCTCGACGGCAAGGACGCGCTGGCCTACGTCCGTTTCCGCCACACCGACAGCGACCTGTTCCGCAACGCGCGCCAGCAGGACTTCCTGCGCCAGGTCGCCGGCCAGCCGGCCGTGCGCCGGCTCAAGAGCCTCTCGCAGGCCGCGCACCTGGTCCAGATCATGCGCCGCTACTTCCGCTTCGACAAGCAGTTCCTCAAGCGGCGCAACGTCGCCGGGCTGCTGAAGACCGCGCTGTATCTGGCGCTCGGGCACGCGCCCGTCAACCAGATCAAGCTGCAGGGGATCACCGAGTCGGCCGACCCGGAGAACGACACGCGGCTGTTCGTGTCACCGGAGAACGTGGCGCAGGCCTACCGGGAGTTCATGACCGGCCACGGCGCGACCAATCCCTCCCAGGAGACGACCGCGCGCAAGGTGAAGCGCCGCTCGTCGGGCGCCAAGGTGAGCGGGCTCGCCGATGTGAAGTCCTCGGGTGAGAACCTGGCCGTGCTCGCCGACCGCAAGCTGAACTTCCCGTTCTACTTCCCGGAGTTCCTCACCGCGGGCGGGCAATATGTGACAGATACACCGCGGGTCTACCACCTGCGCGACCTCAGCGGCCTGCGCCACCAGGCCTACCGGATCGTGGTCGCCGCCGGCGCGCCCGGCGAGTACTACGGCGTCGAGGGCACGACCTGGCGCAACCCGCCGATCCTCTCCGAGCCCGATCGCGTGCGCATCCAGAACGGCCGCAAGCTGCTGCTGTTCTACGACGGCCGCCATCTGCGGATGATCGGCTGGCACACGCGCCGGGCCACCTACTGGGTGACCAACACGCTCGACCGGTCGATCTCCAACGCGCGCCTGCTGGCCATCACGCTGTCGCTGCGGCGGCTGCATCAGTGAGCGCGGCGCGCAGCGCCCGCAGGGCCGGGCGGCGCACGCTGCCGCGGCGGATCGCGCTGAACACCGTGCGGGTCAGCGGCGCCTCGGCGACGTCGCGGGCCACCACGTTGGGCTCC
>JAICUS010000143.1 GCA_025935735.1 Solirubrobacteraceae bacterium
AAGGACGGCGTCGCCCACGTGCAGGCCGGCGGCGGCACCGTGGCCGATGCGCAGCCGGCCTACGAGTACGAGGAGTCGCGCGCCAAGGCCCGCGGCGTGGTGCGGGCGATCGAGCTGGCGACGCGGCAGGCGGCCTGGCCGTGAGGGTGCTCATGGTCGACAACTACGACTCGTTCACCTACAACCTCGTCCAGTACCTGGGTGAGCTGGGGGCCGAGCTCGACGTGGTGCGCAACGACGCCGCCACGGTCGACGAGCTGCTGGGCAACGGCTACGACCGCGTCGTCGTCTCGCCCGGCCCGTGCACGCCCAACGAGGCGGGCATCTCGGTCGAGGTCATGCGACGCTTCCCGGAGGCGGGACCGATGACGCTCGGCGTCTGCCTGGGCCACCAGTCGCTGGCCCAGGCGTTCGGCGGGCGGGTCGTCCGCCACGTCCCCGTGCACGGCAAGACCACCGAGATCAGCCACGACGGCGCCGGCCTGTTCGCCGGGCTCCCGAACCCGCTGCCCGTGGCGCGCTATCACTCCCTCGTCGTGGACCCCGACCTGCCCGACGGCCTGGAGGCCACCGCCCACGGCGGCGGCGTCGTGATGGCCATGCGCCACCGCGAGCTGCCCGCGCTGGGCGTCCAGTTCCATCCCGAGTCCGTGCTCACGCCCGACGGCAAGGCCCTGCTCCGGAACTTCCTGCAAGCGAGCTGATGCCGAACCCCGTGATCACGCAGGCGCTGGACGCGCTCGCGTCGCGGCACGATCTGACCTCGGAGCAGACCGCCGCCGTGCTGGCCGAGGTGATGGCCGGCAACGCCTCCGAGGTGGAGACGGCCGGCGTGCTGGTCGCGCTGCGCACCAAGGGCGAGACGGTGGACGAGCTGGTCGGCCTGGCCCAGACGATGCGCGCGTTCGCCACCCCGGTGACCACCGGCCGCGACGACCTCATCGACACGGCCGGGACCGGCGGCGGGCGCCCGACGTTCAACGTCTCCACCACCGCCGCGCTGATCGCCGCCGGGGCGGGCTGCGCGGTGGCCAAGCACGGCAACCGCTCCGCCACCGGGCTGTCCGGCAGCGCCGACGTCCTGGAGGCGCTGGGCGTGCGGATCGACCTCAAGCCCGACGCGGTGGCGCGCTGCATCCAGCAGGTCGGCTTCGGCTTCATGTTCGCTCCGGCCCACCACGGCGCCACCCGCTTCGTCGTGCCGGTGCGCAAGGAGCTCGCCGTGCGGACGATCTTCAACTTCCTCGGCCCGCTGACCAACCCGGCCGGCGCCACCCGCCAGCTGATCGGCGTGTCGGACCCGGCGTTCCTGGAGACGATCGCCGGGGCGCTGGCGCGGCTGGGCGCCCGCAAGGCGCTGGTAGTGTCCAGCGCCGACGGTCTGGACGAGATGAGCACGTCGGGGACAACGCGCGTCGTCGAGGTCGACGGTGAGCAGGTGCGGGGGTACGACGTCGCTCCGGAGGACGTCGGGCTGCGGCGTGCCGACCCGGCGGCGCTCAGCGGCGGCACGCCGGACGTCAACGCCGAGACGACCCGGCGCATCTTCGCCGGCGAGAAGGGCTCCGCGCGCGACCTCGCCGCGCTCAACGCCGGCGCGGCGATCTACGTCTCCGGCCGCGTCGAGAGCCTCGAAGACGGCGTCCGCGCCGCCGAGGCCGCGCTGGACGACGGCCGTGCCGCCGCCGCGCTGGACGCCCTGACGTCCCTGACGAACGAGCTGGCCGCTTGAGCGTGCTCGACCGCATCGTCGACGACACCCGCGAGGAGGTCAAGCGGCGCCGCAAGGCGCGGCCGCTGGAGGAGCTGGAGGCGCTCCTGCACCAGCGCAACGTCGACACCCTGCGCCCGTTCTCGGAGGCGCTCGCGCGCCCGGGCATCAGCCTGATCGCCGAGCACAAGCGCCGCTCGCCCTCGGCCGGCGCGATCCGCGAGGGCAGCTCGGTGGTCGAGGTCGTCCGGGCCTACGAGCGCGGCGGCGCGGCCGCGCTGTCCGTCCTGACCGAGCCGTTCCACTTCGACGGCTCGCTCGACGACCTGCGCGACGCCCGCGCCGCCACGACGCTGCCGGTCCTGCGCAAGGACTTCATCGTCGACCCCTACCAGGTCTACGAGGCCGCGGCGGCCGGCGCCGACGCGATCCTGCTGATCGTGGCCGCGCTGGAGACCGCCGCGCTGGCCGACCTGCTGCACGAGGCCGGCGCGCTCGATCTCGACGCGCTCGTCGAGGTCCACGACGAGCGCGAGCTCGAGGCCGCGCTGGAGGTCGAGGCCGACGTGCTGGGCATCAACAACCGCGATCTCGACGACTTCAGCGTCGACATCGAGCGCACCTACGAGCTGCTGGCCGACGTCCCCGCCGGCAAGACCGTCGTCTCGGAGTCGGGCTTCACCCACCGCGAGCAGCTCGACGAGCTCGAGCGCGTCGGCGTCGACGCGGTGCTGATCGGCGAGACGCTGATGCGCGCGGCGGACATCGAGGCGGCCTGCCGCGAGCTGACCGGCGGCGGCGAGGAGCCGTGACCAAGGTCAAGATCTGCGGGATCACCCGCGCCGAGGACGCGGAGCTTGCGGCCGCGCTCGGCGCCTGGGCGCTGGGGTTCATCCTCTGGCCGCGGTCCAAGCGGGCGGCCGACCCGGCGGTGGCCGCCGGCATCGCCCGCTCCCTGCGCCGCCGGGTCGAGCTGGTCGGCGTCTTCGTCAACCAGCCGCTGGACGAGATCGAGGGCTACGCCGACGCGCTCGGGCTCACGTACGTGCAGCTGCACGGCGACGAGGGCCCGTCGTTCTGCGCCGCGGTCGCCCAGCGCACCGGCTGCCGGGTGATCAAGGCCGCGCGCGTGCGCCACGCGGCGGACCTGCGCGACCTCGAGCGCTTCCACACCGACCTGCACCTGCTCGACGCCCACGTCGAGGGGATGGTCGGCGGCACGGGGGAGACCTGGGACTGGAGCCTGCTGGCCGGCCGGCGCTCCAAGACCCCGTTCCTGCTCTCCGGCGGGCTGACGGCGGACAACGTCGCCGCGGCGATCGAGGCCGTCCGGCCGTGGGGCGTCGACGTCGCCTCGGGTACCGAGGCGTCGCCCGGCGTCAAGGATCCGGAGAAGCTCGAGGCGTTCTTCGCCGCCGTCCCCGGGGTCCCCGCGTGAGCGCCGTCGAGCACCGCTTCGGCCCCTACGGCGGCCAGTACGTGCCGGAGACGCTCGTGCCGGCGCTGGACGAGCTCGAGGCCGCGTGGGTGGCCGCCCGCGCCGACGCCGGCTTCCAGTCCGAGCTCGGCGGCCTGCTGCGCGACTACGTCGGGCGCCCCTCGCCGCTCTACCACGCCCGCCGGCTCTCCGAGGCGGCCGGCCACCCGGTCTACCTCAAGCGCGAGGACCTCAACCACACCGGCGCTCACAAGATCAACAACGCGCTCGGCCAGTGCCTGCTGGCCCGCCGGATGGGCAAGCCGCGGATCATCGCCGAGACGGGCGCGGGCCAGCACGGCGTGGCCACCGCCACCGCCTGCGCGCTGCTCGGGCTGGAGTGCATCGTCTACATGGGCACCGAGGACATGCGCCGCCAGCGGCCCAACGTGCAGCGAATGGAGCTGCTGGGGGCGACGGTGGCCCCGGTCGACGCGGGCGCGCGCACGCTCAAGGAGGCCGTGAGCGCTGCCATCCGCGACTGGGTGGCCAACGTCGCGAACACGCACTACGTGATCGGCTCCTGCGTCGGCCCGGCGCCGTTCCCGGCGCTCGTGCGCGACCTCCAGCGGGTGATCGGCGACGAGGCCCGCGCGCAGGTCCTCGCAGCGGCCGGCCGGCTGCCCGGCCGGGTCGTGGCCTGCGTGGGCGGCGGCTCGAACGCCATCGGCACGTTCGTCCCGTTCGTGGAAGACCCCGACGTCGCGCTGATCGGCGTGGAGGCCGCGGGCGACGGCATCGAGACCGGCCGCCACGGCGCGCCGCTGACCGTCGGCGGCCGCGGCGGCGTCCTGCACGGCGCCTACTCGGCGATCATGCAGGACGAGGAGGGCCAGATCCTCGAGGCGCACTCGGTCTCCGCCGGGCTCGACTATCCCGGCACCGGCCCGGAGCACGCCTATCTGCGCGACTCCGGGCGCGCCCGCTACGTCGGGATCACGGACGCCGAGGCCCTGGCCGCGTTCCGCCGCACCGCGGCCCTGGAGGGCATCATCCCGGCCCTGGAGTCCGCCCACGCGCTCGCCTGGGTCCTCGGCCCGGGCGCCGCCGAGGCCGGCCCGGACGAGCTCGACCTCGTCTGCCTGTCCGGCCGCGGCGACAAGGACCTGGCCGAGGTGCTGGAGCTGAGTTGAGCGAGACCGGTGCGCAGCGGATCGCGGCCGCGTTCGCCGCCGCTCGCGGCCGCGCGGCGCTGATGCCGTACCTGATGGGCGGCTTCCCGGACATCGAGCGCTCGGTGGCGATCGGCATCGCCTACGCCGAGGCGGGCGCGGACCTCGTGGAGCTCGGCGTGCCGTTCTCGGACCCGCTGGCCGACGGCCCGGTCATCCACGCCGCGGGGACGCGGGCCCTGGCCGCCGGCGCCACCGTGCACGCCGTGGTGGAGGCGGGCGCGCGGATCGCCGAGCACGTCCCCGTGGTGCTCATGTGCTACGCCAACCCGCTGCTGGCCTGCGGCCCGGAGCGCTTCTGCGGCGAGCTGGCCGCGCGCGGGATCAGCGGGCTGATCGTGCCCGACCTGCCGCTGGAGGAGTCAGAGGCGATGCTCGCGGCCTGCGACGCCGCCGGGCTGGCGCTCGTCCCGCTCGTCGCGCCGACGAGCTCCGACGACCGCCTGGCCGCGATCGGACGAAAAGCGCGTGGATTTATCTACACGGTGAGCGTGGTGGGAACGACGGGTGAGCGCGGCGGCGTCGCGGACGGCGTCGACGGCCTGCTCGCCCGGGTCAAGGCCCACAGCCCCGTGCCGGTCGCGCTCGGCTTCGGGATCTCCACCGCCGAGCAGGCGGCGGCCGCGGCGGCGGCGGGCGCCGACGGCGTGATCGTCGGCTCGCGGCTCGTGCGCGCCGTCGCCGAGGCGGCCGATGACGGCCGCGATCCCGCCGCCCAGGCGGCAACGGTCGTGGCGGAGCTTGCCGCCGCCCTGGTCCGCTAGCCTTCGCGCCGGCATGGGCCTGCTGCTCTCAGTCATCCTCGGCGGCGTCATCTGGGTCGTCCTCTGGGCGATCGGCTTCAAGTCGTTCGACGGCTGGCTGATCATGATCGCCATCATCCTGTTGACGGCCGGCGGGCGCCTGCTGGCGCCCTTCCTGCCGGGCGGCAAGCGGCGCCCGGAGCGGTCGGCCCGGCTCCGGTAGCCCCACTCGCGGGTGCGCGGCGACTCGGACTTCCGCTGAGTCGCCGACTAGGCTATTGCGCGCCTGAACTGGGCGCGCGTAGAATCGCCGCCCGAATACGAGCCTCACGAGGAGGGGTTCCTTGGAATCTAAGTTCATCGCAGCGACCGGCTGCGTTGCTGCCGCGCTCGCGCTCGGCGTAACCGCGTGCGGCAGCGACAACAACAACAGCAGCGGAGGCAGCAGCGGCGGCGGCGGAGGCGGCGGTGCGAAGACCGTCACCGTCTACTCGTCGGTGCCGCTGCAGGGCGCGTCCCGCGCCTCGACCGCCGACCTCGTCGACGGCGCCAAGCTCGCGCTCGAGCAGGCGGGCGGCAAGGCCGGCAACATCAAGGTCAACTACATCTCGCTGGACGACTCGACCGCCCAGGCCGGCAACTGGACGCCTGAGGCCACGTCGGCCAACGCCCGCAAGGCGGCGCAGGACAAGAGCACCGCGGCCTACATCGGCGAGTTCAACTCGGGCGCCAGCGCGGTCTCGATCCCGATCCTCAATGAGGCCGGGGTCCCGCAGATCTCGCCGGCCAACACGGCCGTCGGCCTGACCACCAACAAGCCGGGCGCGGCTCCGGGCGAGCCCGACAAGTACTACCCGACCGGCAAGCGCAACTACGTCCGCATCGTGCCGATCGACACGATCCAGGGCGCGGCCATGGTGTCGCTGATGAAGCAGAACGGCTGCACGAAGCTGGCCGAGGTCAACGACAAGGAAGTCTATGGCGTGGGCATCGCCAAGAACGTGGAGCTCGCCGCCAAGGCCTCCGGCGGTCTGCAGGTCGTGATGGACGAGGGCATCGACCCGAAGGCGCCGAACTACCGCTCCCTGGCCCAGAAGGCCAAGAGCCAGGGCGCGGACTGCTTCGCGTTCCAGGGCGTGACCGCCAACAACGCCATCCAGGCGACGAAGGACTTCGCCGCCGCGCTCGGCCCGAACTCCAAGATGTTCGGCCCCGACGGCGTCTGCGAGTCCGGCTTCGTCGACCCGAAGAAGGGCGGCATCCCGACCTCGCTCGACTCGCGCACGTTCTGCACCGTGGCGACGCTGCCGCCCGACGAGTACCCGGCCTCGGGCCAGACGTTCTTCAAGGCGTTCAAGCAGAAGTACGGCGAGGACCAGCCGGACCCGTACGCGATCTACGGCTACGAGGCCATGAGCCTCGCGCTGGACGCGATCAAGCGCTCCAAGACCGGCGACAAGGCCGACGTCATCAAGGCGCTGTTCGCGACCAAGGACCGCCAGAGCGTGCTCGGGACCTACTCGATCGACCAGAACGGTGACACGACGCTCACCGACTACGGCGCCTACAAGGTCAAGAACGGCGCCCTGGAGTTCGACGAGACCATCAAGCAGGGTCAGTAGGAGTAGGGTCGGCCAGACAAGCCAGTGGTCACTCGGCCGGGGGCGGCACGCCGCCCCCGGCCGGCCGCCCCTTGACTCACGGACTGAAATCACCCCATGGAAGCTGCCAGCATCCCCGCCACCGCGACGGCTTCGCCGCGGCTGCGCTCGATGATCTCCAACTACGGGCTCATCGCCGTCCTGCTCGCCCTCCCGGTCTACTTCCTGGTCCACGACCTCGCCACGGCGGGGAACCTGGTCCGGCTGGGTGAGAACTTCGTCTCCGGCATCTCCAACGGCGCGATCTGGGCGTTGGTGGCGATCGGATACACGCTCGTCTACGGCATCGTCGAGCTGATCAACTTCGCCCACGGCGACGTGTTCATGATCGGCTCGTTCGTCGCCGCGTCCTTCTGGGGCACGATCGGCGTCCACCAGGGCCAGAACGCGATCGTGATGTTCTTCGGCCTGCTGCTGACCATGGTCGTGGCCATGTTGGCCTGCGGCTCGCTCAACACGCTCATCGAGAAGGTGGCCTACCGGCCGTTGCGCAACGCGCCCGTGTTCGCGCCGCTGATCACGGCGGTGGGCATGTCCTTCATCCTGGAGAACGTCGGCCTGCTGTGGCACGGCGGCTCGCAGATCGGCGTGTCCGACCTGCTGAACGCGCAGCACACCCTGTTCAAGGTCTTCGGGGTCACGGTCGAGAACGCCGACGTGCTCGCGGTCGCGGTGACGATCCCGCTGCTGCTGATCATGACCGCGTTCATCAACCGCTCGATGCTCGGCAAGGCCATGCGCGCCACCGCGCAGGACCCCGAGGCGGCGCGGCTGATGGGCATCAACGTCGACACGACGATCTCCCTGACCTTCCTGCTCGGCGGCATGCTGGCCGGCGCGGCGGGCCTCATCTACGCGCTCTATCAGACGACGATCTGGTACTTCCAGGGCTTCCAGGGCGGCCTGATCGCCTTCACCGCCGCGGTCATGGGCGGCATCGGAAACCTCCGGGGCGCCGTGCTCGGCGGCCTCATCATCGGGTTCATCCAGCAGATGTCGGACAACCGCATCGGCTCCGAGTGGACGCCGGCGATCGTCTTCGCCTATCTGATCCTGATCATGGTGTTCAAGCCGTCCGGCCTGCTGGGCGAGCAGACGAGGGACGCAGGATGAGCACGACCGTCGAGACGCCCGAGCAGTCCGAGCCCGGCGCGCGCCGCCGGCTCCCGACGTTCCAGCCGCCGCCGTGGTTCGACAAGGCGGTCGCGCCGTTCGTCTTCCTCGTGGCGATCATCATCCCGTTCTTCTTCGACACGGGCGCGCCGTTCCTCCAGGACTGCATCCAAGCGCTGGCCTACGTCGTGATGGCGCTGGGGCTGAACATCGTGGTCGGCTTCGCCGGCCTGCTCGACCTCGGCTATGTGGCGTTCTTCGCCATCGGCGCCTACACGATGGGCTGGTACGGCTCAGGCTTCCTGTCGCTGGTCAACCACGGCAAGGGCGTCCACGTGGCCGTCGGCGGTCTCGCCGCGAAGCTGCCCGGCATCCACATGAACTTCCTCATCATCCTGGTGATCGCGGTCATCTTCACGGCGATCGCCGGCATCATCATCGGCCTGCCGACGCTGCGCCTGCGCGGCGACTACATCGCGATCGTCACGCTGGCCTTCGGCGAGATCATCGGCCGCGTGGCCATCAACGGCGACGGGGTCGTCGTCGGCGGCCAGCCGTTCACCGCCGGCCGCCAGGGCATCACGCCGGTCGACCCGATCGACCTGCCGTTCCTGCAGCCGTTCGGGTTGCTGGAGCTGAAACCCTGGTACTACTTCGCGCTGTTCCTGATCGCGATCGTGCTGTTCGTGAACTTCCGGCTGCGCGACTCGCGCCTCGGCCGCGCCTGGATCGCGCTGCGCGAGGACGAGGTGGCCGCGGTGGCGATGGGCGTGCCGTCGGTCAAGACCAAGCTCTACGCCTACGCCACCGGCGCGGCGTTCGGCGGCATCTCCGGCGCGTTCCTGGGCTCGTTCCTGAACACGGTCAACGCCGACCAGTTCCAGTACTACGTGTCGATCCTCGTGCTGGCGATGATCATCCTCGGCGGCGTCGGCAGCATCTGGGGCGTCGTGCTGGGGGCGATCGTGCTGTCGTTCGTCAACACCTGGTTCATCCCCGACGTCCTGAACGAGATCCCGCGGCACCTCGGCTCGAGCTTCGACGCCACGCAGATCACCTTCGGCATCTACGGCTTCATCCTGCTGATGATGATGCTCCTGCGCCCGCAGGGGCTGATCCCCGAGAAGCGCCACAAGATGGAGCTCGCCGAGGATGTCGAGACCTCCGACGAAACCCTCTACACGGCCCGGGCATGAGCGCGACACAGACAACCGAGGCCGCGTCGCCGAACGCCAAGACGGCGATCCTCGACGCGGTCAACATCACCAAGCAGTTCGGCGGCCTGACCGCGGTGAGCGACGTCACGTTCTCGCTGCCGGAGCGCTCGATCGTCTCGATCATCGGGCCCAACGGCGCCGGCAAGACGACGTTCTTCAACATGCTCACCGGCTTCTACCGCCCGACCATCGGCCGCATCACGTTCGGTGGCCGCAACATCACGGGCGCGCGGCCGGACCTCGTCATGAAGGCGGGCATGGCGCGGACGTTCCAGAACATCCGCCTGTTCGCGACGATGACCGCGGCGGAGAACGTGATGATCGGCCAGAACGCGCGCATGCGGGCCGGGCTGTTCGGGTCGATCCTCCGCACGCCGAAGGTGCGCGGCGAGGAGAAGGTGGTGCACGAGCGCGCGCGCTCGGAGCTCGAGTACGTGGGCATCAAGCCGCGCTGGCACGACCACCTCGCGATCAACCTCTCCTATGGCGACCAGCGGCGGGTGGAGATCGCGCGCGCGCTGGCCTCGGACCCGAAGGTGCTGCTGCTGGACGAGCCCACCGCGGGCATGAACCCGCAGGAGTCGGCGGCGCTGACCGACTTCATGCGCAAGCTGCGCGACGAACGGGGGCTGACGATCCTGCTGATCGAGCACGACATGAAGGTCGTCATGGGCGTCTCCGAGCGCGTGACGGTGATGGACCACGGCGAGAAGATCGCCGAGGGCCTGCCGGCCGAGGTGCGGGCGGACCCGCGCGTGGTCGAGGCCTACCTGGGCAAGTCCGCGTCGGTGGAGGGCTGACGGATGGCGTTCCTCGAAGTCGAGAACATCGCCACCTACTACGGGAACATCCAGGCGCTCAAGAGCGTCTCGCTGACCGTGGAGGAGGGCGAGTGCGTGACGCTGATCGGCTCCAACGGGGCCGGCAAGTCCACCACGCTGCGCTCCATCTCCGGCCTCACGCCGCCGCGGTCGGGGTCGATCCGGCTCGCGGGGGAGGAGATCACGCTGCTCCCGCCGCAGGAGATCGTGGGGCTCGGCGTCTGCCAGTCGCCGGAGGGCCGCAAGTGCTTCCAGCGCATGACGGTGCGTGAGAACCTCGAGCTCGGCGCCTACCTGCGACGCGACAGCCAGGGCATCGAGGCCGACCTCAAGCGCATCTTCGACCTCTTCCCGCGCCTGGACGAGCGTCAGTCCCAGAAGGCCGGCACGATGTCCGGCGGCGAGCAGCAGATGCTGGCCATCGGCCGGGCGATGATGGGCCGGCCGAAGATCCTGCTGCTCGACGAGCCGTCGATGGGGATCTCCCCGGTCCTGACCGAGCGCATCTACGAGACGATCGCGGAGATCAACGAGCAGGGCACGACGATCCTGCTGGTCGAGCAGAACGCGAACTTCGCCCTGGAGGTGTCCAAGCGCGGCTACGTGCTGGAGACCGGCAAGGTCGTCATGTCCGACAGCTCCGACTCGCTGCGTACCAACCCCGAAGTCCAGAAGGCGTATCTCGGCACATGACCCTGCTCGCGCTGATCGGCGCCAACGCGCTGCTCTACCTCTACATCTGGCTGGTCTCGGCGGTCATCGCCACCTACCTGTCCGACCGCAAGGGCTATGGCGAGAAGCCGGGGCTCACCACCGCGCTGATCCTCACGTTCGTGGGCGTCATCGTGTGGCTGATCGTGCCGGCGAAGCCGGACTCGAAGTGGAAGCGGATCGGGATGTTCGGCCGCGGCACGAGCGCCGAGCGCCGGGCGACCGCCGGCTGAGTCACCGCGGCCTGACGGCCTTGAACTCCTCGGTGTCGCCGGGCGCGTAGCCGATCTCGGCCCCCTGCGCCTCGGCGGCGCCCTCGGCCTTCGCCTGGTCGGCCACCGCGGCGGCCACGGCGTCGGCCACGTCGCGGTTGAACACGCTCGGGACGATGTAGTCCTCGCGCAGCTCGTCGTCCTGCACGATGGAGGCGATGCCGCGGGCGGCGGCCATCTTCATCTCCTCGGTGATCTCGCGCGCCCGCACGTCCAGCGCGCCGCGGAAGATGCCCGGGAAGCAGAGGACGTTGTTGATCTGGTTCGGGTAGTCGCTGCGGCCGGTGGCGATCACCCGGGCGTAGGGCTCGGCCTCCTCCGGCGCGACCTCGGGATTCGGGTTGGCCATGGCGAAGACGATGGCGTCGTCGTTCATCTTCTCCAGGGCCTCGGGGGGCATGACCTTCGCGCCGGAGAGGCC
>JAICUS010000465.1 GCA_025935735.1 Solirubrobacteraceae bacterium
ACGGGCGCGGTCGGCGTCGTCGTGCTCGACGGCGACCGGCTGTGGTTCGTCCGCCAGCCGCGCGAGGCGATCGGCGTGCCCGACCTGCTCGAGATCCCCGCGGGCAAGCTCGACGAGGAGGGCGAGGACCCGCTGGCCACCGCGCGGCGCGAGCTGGCCGAGGAGATCGGCAAGCAGGCCGGCAGCTGGGAGCCGCTCGGGTCCTTCTACACGTCGCCGGGATTCACCGACGAGCAGGTGCATCTGTTCCTGGCCACGGACATCTCCGACGCCGCCGAGACGCCCGAGGTCGAGGAGAACGAGCGCATCGACGTCGAGGTCCGGCCGGTGTCCGACCTCGACGCGATCATCGCCGAGAACCGGGACTCCAAGACGCTGATCGCGCTGCTGATGCTCAAGGACCGCCTGGCGCGCGGCTGACGCTCGGGGCGCGCACGGTCCCTTGCAGCGGCAGGGCGGCCCGCCGGGGCGGCGAAGTCGCGAGGGATGGCCGTCGCCGACGCCCGCTCCGCCGTACCCGCCGCCCAGCCGCTCGAGCACCTGGTGCTCGACTTCCTGGCCTACCTCGAGTTCGAGCGCGGCCTGTCGCGCAACACGCTCGAGGCGTACCGGTCGGACCTGCTCCAGTACGGCGCGCACCTGGCCGGACGCGACCCGCTGACGGTGACGCACTCCGACCTGGCTGCGTTCGTGGACGTGCTGGCCACCGGGGACGGCGACAAGCCGCCCGTGGCGCCCGCGACGCTCCAGCGCAAGGTCGCCTGCCTGCGCTCGTTCCACCGCCACCTGCGGCGCATGGGCCTGATCCAGGCCGATCCGACCGCGAACCTCCACGCGCCGCGCCAGAGCCGCCGGCTGCCGCACGTGCTCTCGCGCGACCAGGTCGCCCGGCTGCTCGAGCAGCCGCGGGGCACCGCCCCCGCGGCGCTGCGCGACCGGGCGCTGCTCGAGCTGATGTACGCGTGCGGGCTGCGCGCCTCCGAGGCGATCGGCCTGGAGACCGGCGACCTCGACCTCGACGCGGGCGTGCTGCGCGCGCGGGGGAAGGGGTCCAAGGAGCGCATGGTCCCGATCGGCTCGGCCGCCGCGCGCGCCGTGACGCAGTACCTGGCGCGCGGCCGGCCCCGGCTCGTGGGCGACCGCATGGAGGCGCGGCTGTTCGTCAACCACCGCGGCGCGGGGCTCACGCGCCAGGGCCTGTACAAGATCGTCCAGCGCCACGCCGCCTCGGCCGGGCTGGCCGGCGCGATGAGCCCGCACACTCTGCGCCACACGTTCGCCACCCACCTGCTCGCCGGCGGCTGCGACCTGCGCTCGCTGCAGGAGATGCTCGGCCACGCCGACATCGCGACCACCCAGCTCTACACGCACCTGTCCGCCGAGCGCCTGAAGGACGTCTACTTCGACGCCCACCCGCGGGCCAAGGCGCACTGAGGACACCGCGGCCGCGGCGTCCGGTCACGCGCAGGCCCCGCGCTTGCCAGAATCGGGCGCGTGAAGCGCGCGTTCGTCATCGTCCTCGACGCCTGCGGCGCCGGGGCGCTCCCGGACGCCGCTGACTACGGCGACGCCGGGGCGAACACGCTCGGCCACGTGTCCGAGGCCGCCGGCGGGCTGGAGCTGCCGGTCCTGCAGCGGCTCGGGCTGGGGGACGTGCTGCCGCTCGTCGGGGTCCCGTCCTCGCCCGAGCGCGTCGTCCATGGCCGCCTGCACCCGCTCGGGCCGGGCAAGGACACGATCACCGGCCACTGGGAGCTGATGGGCGTGATCACCCCCGTGCCGCTGCGCACGTACCCGGACGGCTTCCCGCCGGACGTCGTGGACCAGCTCCACGACGCCAGCGGCCGCGGCATCCTCTGCAACCGCCCCTACAGCGGCACCGCGGTCATCGAGGACTTCGGCGAGCGCCACCTCGCCACCGGCGACCTGATCGTCTACACCTCCGCGGACTCGGTGCTGCAGATCGCCGCCCACGTCGACGAGGTGCCGCCGGCCGAGCTGTACGCGATCTGCCTCGCCGCCCGCGAGATCATGTCCGGCGAGCACGCCGTCGGGCGGGTGATCGCCCGGCCGTTCCGCGGGCGGCCCGGCGCGTTCGAGCGCACCGAGGGCCGCCGCGACTACGCGCTCCCGCCACCGGGGCGCTCCTACATGCAGGAGCTGCAGGCCGCCGGCGTGCCGGTCCACACGGTCGGCAAGATCGGGCAGGTGTTCGACGGGGTGGGCGTCGATCACCAGCACAAGGGCGCGACGAACGCCGCGGCCATGGCCGCCACCGCCGAGCTCATCGACGGCCTCGACGGCGGCTTCGTGTTCACGAACCTCGTCGAGACCGACCAGGTGTACGGGCATCGCGGCGACGTGCCGGGCTTCCACCGCGCGCTGCGGGCGATCGACGCCGAGGTCGGCCGCTGGCTGGAGCGCCTGGACCCCGCGCGCGACCTGCTGGTGATCACCGCCGACCACGGCTGCGACCCGACCACGCCGGGGACCGACCACACCCGCGAGCACGCGCCGCTGCTCGCCCGCTTCGAGGGCCACGGCCACCGCCGCCACGACGGCCCGTTCGCGGACGTCGGCGCCTCGGTGCTCCGCTGGCTGACCGGCGCGGACGCCGACGCGCTGCCCGGAACCCCGTTCGTGTGACGGCGCACCGGGCCGCTCCCGCCGCGTCCGCTCGTGTGGCCACGCACCCGGACGGGAATCACCGCTGAGTGAGGGCGCGAGGCCCGAGCCGACCGGCGACGCCGGACCGCGGCCCCGTCGTGGCCGGGCGATGGGCGGCGATCCTCGGCGCGGTCGCCCTGCTGGCGGCCGGCTGCGGCGGGCACAGCCGGCCAACGCCCGCGGAGGCGGCGACGCCGCAGGCGACAAAGACGCCGCGCAAGCCGCCCGACGATCTCGAGCGGCTGCGGGCGCTGCTGAACACCCGGGCGGCGGCGACGATGGACGGCGATGCCGCCGCGCTGGTCCGCACCAGCGTCGGGCCGCAGCGGCGGCGCGACCGCCGCGCCGCGCGTGCCGCCGCGCCGCTGCCGATCGCCCACCTGACGATGACCGCGCAGACCACGGACCTCAGCGGCCGGCGGGCGGTGCTGCACGTGGAGACCATCTACGCGTTCGCCCACGTGCACAGCCGCTTCGTCAAGCACTCCAAGGTCACGGCGGTGCGCACCCCGGCGGGCTGGCGGGTGCGGCGCGACCGGGCGCTGGGCGTCAAGGCGCCGTGGGAGCTCGGCCGCTACAGCGTGCACCGCAGCCGGCACTTCCTCGCGCTCGCGCCGCGCGGGCTCGCGGTCGGCAGCCTGATGAGCGACCTGGAGGCGGGCCGGGCGCTCATGCACCGCGGCCTGCCGGAGGTGCGCCCGCCGGGGCGGATGCTCGTGCTGGTCACCCGCGGCGAGGCCGACGCCCGGGCGCTCACCCGCGACGTGCGCTCCCTCGGCTCCCTGACGGCGATCGCCGAGGCCCAGGTGACCCTGCGCGGCCCGGCGCGACGGGTGAGCTGGGTCACCGGCCAGCGCATCCTCGTGATGTGGCCCGCCTACGGCCACCGCGCGAGCGATGAGCGGCGCATGGTGATGGCCCACGAGCTCACCCACGCGGCGCTCGTGCGCCGTACCTCGGGGCGGATCCCGGCCTGGCTGGTGGAGGGCATCGCGATGTACGCCTCGGGCGACCAGCGCGCGGCGAACGCGGGCGCGCTGCTGGCCGGGGCGCGGCTGAAGGTCGCCGGCGAGCAGACGGCGGCGGAGCGTGAGCTCTCGCTCGCCCGGCTCGCGCGCGCCGGCGCGATGAGCCGGCTGGACCCGATACCGCTGGCCGTCGCCTACTCCTACGCGTCGGCCGCGGCGTTCGCGATCGCGGCGAAACACGGCCGCTCCGCGCTGCTGCGCCTCTACGACGCGTTCAACAGCGAGCACATCCGCGGCCACGCCGGCCCGCGCCTCGACGACCGCGTGACGCGGCGCGTGCTGCACGAGTCGCTGCGCTCGGTGCAGGCGGACGCCGAGTCGTTCGCCCGCGCCCACGCGGGATAGCCGCGGCGCCGCTGTCGTCCGGCGCCCCGCACGATCGGCGCGCGTCTAGCCTCTGCGCGATGCCAGAGCTGCCGGAGGTCGAGACGATCCGCCGCCATCTCGCGCCCGAGCTCGAGGGGCGCACGCTCGACGCGGTGGAGATCCGCGACGCGCGCTGGTGCCGGCCGCTGGCGCCGGCGGAGGTCGAGGCGGCGCTGCTGGGACGCCGGGTGGACCGGCTCTCGCGCCGGGGCAAGTACCTCGTCTGGGAGTTGGAGGACGAGCTGTACCTGCTCATGCACCTGCGAATGACCGGCACGCTGCTGCTCGATCCGCCGGTCCTGCCGCCGCACGCGCGGGTGCTGTTCTCGCTCGGCGACCGCCGGCTCGTCTACGACGACCCCCGGCGCTTCGGCACCGGCGAGCTCGCGCTCGGCCCGGACGCGCTGGCCGCGTTCTTCGACGCCCGGCTGGGCGTCGAGCCGCTCGAGCAGGGGTTCACCGCCGAGCACCTCTACCTGCTCGCCCGCACGTCGCGAGCTCCGGTCAAGGCGTTCCTGCTCGACCAGAAGCGCGTCGCCGGCGTGGGCAACATCTACGCCGACGAGGCGCTGTTCCGCGCGCGCGTGCACCCGCTGCGGCCGGCGAACCGGCTGACCCGCGCGCAGTGCGCCGCGATCCGGGACGCGGTCGTGGCGTCGCTGCTGGCCGGCCTGGACGCCAAGGGCGCCACGATCGACGACTTCCGCGACCCGTACGGCGTCAGCGGGAGCTTCCAGGACCAGTTCCTCGTGCACCTGCGCGAGGGGGAGCCGTGCACCACCTGCGGCCGCCCGGTGCGCAAGCTGCGCGTGGGCGGGCGCGGCACGTACGAGTGCGAGCGCTGCCAGCCGCGCCCGCGGGCGCCGCGGCCGGTCGGGGCGGCCGCGGGATAGCGCGGGCGCCGGGCGCCGGGCGCGGCTACGCGGCC
>JAICUS010000574.1 GCA_025935735.1 Solirubrobacteraceae bacterium
ATGGCCGGGATGTATCTCGCGGGCTCCGCGACGTTCGTCTCGCTCGCCACCGGCACCATCCTCGTCGTGGCGGTGTCCGTGCTGGGCTCGCTGTCGGTGCTTCCCGCCGCGCTGTCGGCGCTCGGCGACCGCGTCGAGAAGTGCCGCATCCCGTTCGCCGGCCGCTTCAAGCGCGAGCGCGGGCTCTGGGCCGCGATCGTGGAAGCCGTCCTGCGCCGTCCGCTCGTGTCGGCGTTCGCCGCCACCGGCATCATGCTGGCGCTGGCGTTCCCGGCGCTCGGCATGAAGAACTCCCTGCCGGGCAGCGACTCGCTCTCACGCGCGATCCCGGCCGTGCGGGCGATGGACCACCTGCAGGCCACCTTCCCGGCGCAGAACGCGCCGGCCTACGTCGTGGTGGACGCGCGCGCCGCGACGCCCGCGGCGATGAGCCGCTTCCAGCGGGCCATCGGCCACCACCAGGAGCTGTTCCCCGCCCCGGCGACGCTCCAGGTGAGCTCCGACCGCACGCTCGCGCGGATCGCCGTCCCGTCGGCGGGCAGCGGCATCGACGCCACCTCCGAGCGGATGCTCGCCACGTTGCGCCGGCAGGCGGCGGCCGCCTTCGGCGACGGCGCGATGATCGACGGGTCCGCCGCGCAGACGGCGGACTTCAACGCCAGCCTCAAGCGCAACACGCCGATCGTGTTCGCCTTCGTGCTCGGCGCCGCGTTCCTGCTGCTGCTCGTGACGTTCCGCTCGCTGGTGATCCCGATCAAGGCGATCCTGCTGAACCTGCTCAGCGTCGCCGCCGCGTACGGCGTCCTGGTCTCGGTGTTCCAGGACCGCGACGGGTTCATCGTCGCCTGGCTGCCGCTGTTCCTGTTCGTCGTCCTGTTCGGGCTCTCGATGGACTACCACGTGTTCGTCCTCAGCCGGGTGCGCGAGGCCTATGACCGCGGCATGCGCACCGAGGATGCCGTTGCCCATGGCATCAAGAGCACCGCGGGCGTGATCACCAGCGCCGCGCTGGTGATGGTCGGCGTGTTCGCCCTGTTCGGGACGCTCGACAGCGTCGCGCTCAAGCAGATGGGCGTCGGACTGGCGGTCGCCGTCGCGCTCGACGCCACGGTCATCCGCGGGATCCTGCTGCCGGCCTCCATGAAGCTGCTGGGCGACTGGAACTGGTGGTTGCCCCGCCGCCTCGACTGGCTCCCGCACGTGTCCCTGGAGGGCGAGCCGGCTCCGGCGCAAGCCTGAGCGACCCGGATTCCGCCGTGCCCGCGACGCCCGCCATCCGGCGGGCGTCGCGCGTTGTAGGGGTCAGATCAGGGTGCGATCTACGGGTGCCTGCCTGATGTCGGGGAGCGCATTCGCCGGGAGCCTTCAGCCATGCTCGCTTCGACCGCTTCCCGGCTCGCCGCCTTCGCCGCCGGCCTCGCCGTCGCCGGTGGCTGCGCCGCCGGCGTGGGCGCCGCCACCCAGCCCACGCCGCCGTTCCAGGACTGCCTCGAGGTCGCCGCCGCGAAGGCCGGCTTCGAGCAGGACCAGATGCACGACGCCGGCGGCGAGGCGATGGCCGAGCCCATCCCGGGCGCCGACGGCTTGCGATCCGAGCTCGCCGGCGTGACGCTGCGCCCCGCCCCGCGGCCGTTGCGCGCCGGAGCGACGCAGACCTGGCGCTTCACGCTCACCGACTGCAAGGGCGACGCCCGCACCGACTTCGAGCCGGAGAACGGCAAGCTGCTCCATCTCATCGTCGTCCGCTCGGACCTGACGGCCTACCAGCACCTGCACCCGCGGCGGCATCGGGACGGCACATGGTCGGTCGACCTCGCGACGCCACGGGCCGGCCGCTATCGCGCGATCGCCGACTTCGTCATCGACGGCCGCAAGTACGTCGTCGGCACCACGCTCACGGTCCCGGGCGCCGCCCCGCAGCGGCCACTGCCGGCTCCGGGCCTGCACACGAGCGCCGACGGCTACGACGTGGAGCTCCAGCGCCCCGCCGAGCTCGACGCCGGGACGGAGTCCCAGCTGACGTTCCGCATCACGCGCGGCGGCCGGCCGGTGCGCGATCTCCAGCCGTACCTCGGCGCCTACGGCCACCTCGTCGCCCTGCACGCCCCGGACCTCGCCTACTCCCACGTGCACCCCAACGGCACCGACCGCCGTGAGGGCGCGATCACGTTCGACACCGAGCTCCACGCCCGCGGCACGTACCGGCTCTTCCTGCAGTTCCGGACCGGCGGCCGGGTCCATACCGCCGCCTTCACCCAGACCGTCCGCTGAGCACCCGCGAAAGGACCACTGACATGCAGACCCTCCTCTACTCCGTCCCGGGCATCTCCTGCGGGCACTGCCGCACGGCGATCGCCGGCCAGGTCAACCGGATCGCCGGCGTGAGCGCCGTCGACGTCGACCTCGAGGACAAGCTCGTGACCGTCACCGGCGACGGCGTCGACGACGCCGCCGTCCGCGACGCGATCGACGAAGCCGGCTACGACATCGCCGCCTGACGATGAGCACGATCGACCTCCCCATCACCGGGATGACCTGCGCGTCGTGCGCGAACCGCATCGAGCGCAAGCTCAACAAGCTCGACGGCGTCGTCGCCTCGGTCAACTACGCCACCGAGACCGCGTCCGTCGACTACGACCCGACCGTCGAGTTCGACCAGCTCGTCGGGGCCATCGAGGCCGCCGGCTACAGCGCCTCGCTGCCGGTGGACGAGCCCCGGGACGACGACCCGGCGGCGCCGCTGCGCCGCCGCCTGATCGTCAGCGCGCTGCTCGCAGTGCCGGTCCTGGCACTGTCGATGATCTCCGCGCTGCAGTTCGACAACTGGCAGTGGCTCTCGTTGCAGCTCGCCACCCCCGTCGTCCTGTGGGGCGCCTGGCCGTTCCACAAGGCCGCCTGGCAGAACGCCAAGCATGCGACGGCCACCATGGACACGCTGATCAGCGTCGGCACGCTGGCCGCGTGGCTGTGGTCCATCTACGCCCTGTTCCTGGGCGACGCAGGCATCAACAGCATGCGGATGACCTTCGACCTGATCCCGGATGCAGGCCCACCCACCCGCGGGGCCAACGAGATCTACCTCGAGACCGCGGCCATCGTCACCACCTTCATCCTGGCCGGGCGCTACTTCGAGGCCCGCGCCAAGCGGCGCGCCGGCGCGGCGCTCAAAGCGCTGCTCGAGCTCGGCGCCAAGGACGTCGCCATCCTCGGCGACGACGGCGCCGAACGCCGCGTGCCCGTCGAGCAACTCGCGGTCGGCGACCGCTTCGTCGTACGGCCCGGCGAGAAGCTGGCCACCGACGGCATCGTCGAGGAGGGCCATTCGGCCGTCGACATGAGCATGCTGACCGGCGAGCCGGTGCCCGTCGAGGTCGGCCCCGGCTCGGACGTCGCGGGCGCGACGGTCAACGCGGGCGGCCGCCTGGTCGTCCGGGCGACCAAGGTCGGCAACGACACCGCGCTCGCGCAGATCGCCCGCCTGGTCACGCAGGCACAGACCGGCAAGGCCCCGGTGCAGCGGCTTGCGGACCGCGTCTCGGGCGTCTTCGTCCCGATCGTGTTCGCGATCGCCGTCGGCACCCTCGGCTTCTGGCTGGGCACCGGCCAGACCGCGTCGTTCGCCTTCACGTCGGCGGTCGCCGTGCTCATCATCGCCTGCCCGTGCGCCCTCGGGCTCGCGACCCCGACCGCGCTGATGGTCGGCACCGGCCGCGGCGCCCAGCTCGGGCTGCTCATCAAGGGCCCCGAGATCCTCGAGTCCAC
>JAICUS010000086.1 GCA_025935735.1 Solirubrobacteraceae bacterium
CAAGGAGGCAGCATGAGCACGACAACCACCCGCGACCCGCTGGTCGGCGACGGGGTGGACGCCGCGGCGGCGGCGCGTCAGATCGGCCGGATGTGGTGGATGTGGCTGGTCACCGGCGTGCTGTGGCTGTTCGCCGCGCTGGTCATCCTGCAGTTCGACTCGGCGGCGGTCACCACCGTCGGCATCATCGTCGGCTGCATGTTCCTGTTCGCCGGGATGCAGCAGTTCCTGCTCGCCGCCGCCACGGACCACCTGCGCTGGCTGTGGATCGCCTTCGGGGTGCTGTTCGTCCTCGCGGGCATCGCCTGCCTCGCCCAGCCGGAGAAGACGTTCGTCGGGCTGGCCGACCTGCTCGGCTTCCTGTTCCTGATGGTCGGCGCGTGGTGGACGATCTCGGCGATCCTGCAGGCCGGCCGGCCGCTGTGGTGGATCGGGCTGATCGCCGGCATCTGCATGTGCGTCCTGGCCTTCTGGACCGGCGGCCAGTTCTTCATCCACCGCGCCTACACGCTGCTCGTGTTCGCGGGGATCTGGGCGCTGATGCAGGGGATCACCGACATCGTCCGCGCCTTCCAGGTCCGCAAGCTGCGCGAGCTGGTCTGACGCCGGTCAGTGAGCGGCGGCTGCGCGATCGGCCAGGATGCGCGACTTCTCGGCCTGGAACTCCGCGTCGTCGAGCGTCCCGGCCTCGCGCAGCCGCGCCAGCCGCTCCAGCTGATCGATACGCGCATCGGGCACCCTCGCACCGTGCCCGTTGCCCGCGCGGTCGCGCAGCCCGCCCGACGCGCTGACGGCCTGGCTGACCACGGCCTGCGCGCTCGCTCCGGCGCGCGCGCGGGCGCCGGTGACCGCGCCCTTGATGCTCTCGCGCCGCCGCCGGCCCGCCTCGCCGCGGTCCGCGTCCGGGAACTCGCGGGCGGTCTGGCGCCGCAGGGCCTCCAGGCCGACGGCGGCCAGCGCGGCCAGCAGCAGCGCGGTCACGGGGTTGTGCATGGCGGGGGTGGGCTGCCACCACAGCAGCACGATGGCCAGGAAGACGACCAGGGCGCCGTAGGCGATGGCCGGCTCGCGCAGGTACGGGGCGAGGGAGCGCCGGACGGCGACCGCCCAGCGGGTGGGCCCGCCCAGCCAGGCCCCTATGACCATGAACGCGCCGTAGCCGATCGTGGCGACGGCGGCCTGGCGCAGCAGCGAGGTGGCGATCGTCCAGGTGTCATGGATCGCCGGCGCCTGCGCCGGCGTGGCCGCCAGCGAGCTCACCGCCGCGTCGCCGATCAGCCTCGCCCCGATCAGCGCGACGAGGCCGGCGGCGATGAAGCCGAAGCCGTACCCGCGCACCGCGCGCCGCCGCCAGCCCGGCGCGATCCACAGCGCGACGCCGAACAGCAGCAGCGACAGCGCGACGAGCACGATCGGCAGCGACTTGAGGATGCGGAAACCGGTCTGGGCGCTCGAGAGCTGGTCGGAGCGCAGGATCTCCAGCCGGGCCGCGCTCGCGGGCAGCAGCTTCGCCGCCCGGCCGCCGATGCCGACCTGCTGCTCGCTCTCGCGCAGCAGGTTCTTGAGGTCGAGGATCACCCGGCCGTCCCGCGTGGACACGGTGGAGCCGCCGCCGTCGAGGACCTTCAGGAGCAGGAGGTGAGCCTGCCGGTTGGAGTCCTGCCAGGCCTGCTGCGCGCGCGGGCGCGCGAGGAACACCTTGATCCGGGACTCGGCGAGGTTGCGCAGGCCGCTGGCCGCCGGCGCGGCCAGCGGCTGCAGCCGCGGCGGCAGCGCGGCGCGGATCTCGCCCGCCACGTCGACGTTCGCGTAGAGCTGGTCGACCATGTAGTCGCCGACCTGGTTGCGGATCGTCGGGTTCTCCAGCAGCCGGCCGCTGGTCTGGGTCCAGTTGTCCGTGTTGAGCAGCTGGCGGTTGGCCCAGATGGCGAAGATGGCCAGGGAGGCCAGCAGCGAGGCGACCGCCACCAGCACGGTCGCGGTGATGCGCCGACCCCGGGTGGGGGTCGCGGCGGTGGTCATCGGATCCTCCTTCTCAGCTCGGGCGCGTAGACGACGACGCTGCGCACCACCCGGTCGTGCAGCGCGCGCCGGCGCCGGTCGACCAGGATCACCAGGTAGCCGGCGAACAGCGGGAGCGCGGACACCGGCAGCAGCAGCACGCGGACGAGCGCGCGCCGCGCCCGCAGCGGGCCCGCGGCGGCGGCGTCCTCGACGCGGATGCGCATCATCCGGTTGCCCGGCGTCTGCCCGTCCGCCGCCCAGAAGAAGACGAAGTAGCCGATCGCCCACAGCACCGCGAGCGCCGCCCCGACCGCCGCCGCGATCGTCCGGAGCTCGTTCGGCACGTGCAGCATCGACATCCCGGCGGCCACGACGAAGGCCACGAACAGGGCGACGGCGTCGATGACGATCGCGTCGGCCGCGAACGCGATCATGCGGGTGGCCAGCCCGGCGAACGCCGAGCCGGTCCCTTGCACGGCGGGGGCCGGCGCCTGGGTGCCGCGGGTGGCCGTCACGTCGCGCCGGCCGAGCCGCCCTCCGGCATGGGGTCGCGCGCGCGCCGGCGCAGCAGCGACCAGGCCGCCCGCTCCAGCTTGGCGTCGGCGGTGCGCGAGCGGTCGCGCACCGTCCCGGCCACGTGGTCGGCGAAGCCGGCGCTCTGCTGCGCGATCGCCTCGGTCACCGCCGGGCTGCCGGCGATCTCGTCGATCAGGTTCCACATCGCGGGGCTGCGCGGCAGGCGCGCGACGGTCTCGTCGACCACCCGCGCGACGGTCTCGTCGACCGTGCGGCTCTCGACCACCTGCACCAGCGCCCGCGCGAAGCCGGGGCTCTCGAGCACGAGCCGGACGAGCCGCTCGAGCTCGGGGCCGGCGAGCAGCCGCTCGGCCACCTGCTCGGCGATCCCGTCGGCCAGCAGCCGGTCGGCGATGCGCTGCGGCAGCCCGGCCGTGTCGGCGTCGTCGAGCACGCGCTCGACGGTCCCGCCGGCGAGCACCGTGGCGCTGACGCGCTCGACGACGCGGTAGCGCACGAGATCCTCGGCGAGCGCGTCGACGAGCCGGCCGCCGAGCGCGCGGGCGACCGCGCGCTCGGCGAGCTCACCGGCGCCGCTCTCGACGCGGCGCCGTACGCCGCGCTCGGCCCGCCGGCCGAGGTCGAACGCAACCGCGGCCGGGCGCAGGATCGCTGGAGCGGGCATCGCGGCGGCCGATCAGGCGCTCAGGAGCTTGCGCTTCTCGGCCGCGAACTCCTCGTCGGTGAGGATGCCGTCGTCGCGCAGGGCCGCGAGCTCGCGCAGCCGCGCTACGGGGTCGTCCTCCGGCGGCGCGGCGACGGCGGCGGGCGCGCCATAGCCGGGCGGCGCGGGCTCTTGGTAGCCGTAGCTCTCCTCCTGCGCGCCCCAGCGCCGCGCCTGGCGGCGGGATACGCGGTTGCTGACGGCGGTCGCCGTGCCGGCGACCACCGCGGTGCGGGCGACCCCGCGGAGCAGTCCTGGCATGCGTGACTCCTTTGCGCTAGACGTTCGCCTCGGCCGCGGAGGCCTCGGACTCGGAGGCCTCGAGGGCGGCGAGGATCGCTTGGACGGGCAGCCGGCCGCTGGCGACGAGCTGGCCGCCGGACTTGCGCAGCGCGACGGCCACGGGGGCGGCCCAGCGGTTCTCCCACAGCAGCACGGCCGCCGAGGTGCCGGGCGCGAGCGCCTCCGCCGCCTCTTCGAGGTCGTCCTGGCCGAGCATCCCGGACGACGCGCCCTCGAACTCCGAGAACCCGCCGCCGTTGCCGTCCGCGGCGCCGAGGTCGAGCGCCGCCACGGAGCCGTCCTCGGCCTTGACCATCAGCGCGACGTCGAGGATGCGGATGATCCCGCGATCGTGCAGGTCGAGGATCATCGGGGCGACGTCGCCCTTCGGCTGGCGCCCCGGCCACTCCAGGACGACATAGTCGATCGGGCCCATTTCCTCGAGCGGTTCGTCGCTCATCGTTCCTCCTTCGCCGGGGAGGCCCCAAGATCGACGGGCACCGGGCCGGGCGCATCATCCGATCGGGGTGACGACGCCGTTGCCGGCAGCCGCGGCAGCAGCAGCACGGGGCACGCCGCCCGGTCGACCACCGCGCGCGAGACGCTCCCGAGACGGACGACTCCGGGCGGGCCGGAGGCGCGCGAGCCGAGCACGAGCAGGTCGAGTCCCCGGGAGGCGCGGACGAGCCCGTCCGCCGGGTCGCCGGCGTGCACGTCGAGCTCCACCGCCATCCCGGTCGGCAGGGCGGACCGTGCGTGGCGCAGGATGCCGTCGGCCCGCTGGTCGGGCCCGTCGAACGCGGCGACGGCCCGCAGCTGCGCTCCGGCGGCGGAGGCCAGCGCCGCGGCGGCGCGCAGCGCGCGGTCGCCCTCGTCGGTCGGGGCGTAGGCTGCCCCGATGACCCGCAGACCGCCCGGCGGGGGCCGGTAGCCGGCGGGCACCAGCGCGACCGGGCAGGAGCTGACGTGCATGACGCGGCGCGTCGTGGTCCCGAGCCGCCCGGCCGGCCGCGCGTCGCGCCGCGGCGCGAGGGCGATCAACGCCGGGGCGAGCTCGTCCAGCGCCCGCGCGAGGCCGCGAGCCGGGGTGTCGGCCTCGACCACCCGCACATCGGCCGGCCGGATCTCCCGGCGCTCGAGCGCGCGCCTCAGCCGCCAGGCCGCGCCGGCGGGACGGCGCCCCGCCGCACCGTCCGCGGTCACGGCCACCACGATCAGCGGGGCGCCGCTCAGCCGGCTGATCGCCAGCCCGAAGTCGAGCGACTCCGCTCCACCGGCCGCCGGGCTGCACGCCGCGACGACCGGCTCCCGCTGGGCTGCGGGCTGCATCCCGGGCACTCAAGCCCTCAGACGGGCGGTACGCATCCTCTGATCCGGGTGAAAGACCGGGGTGGCCGCGCCGCCCCGGTGGTGGTGCGGGCGCCCCCGCCGGTGGGCGGGCATGCCCCCTTGGACGCTCGAGCGGTCGGCGGGATGCTCGGCCCGAGCCGATGACGCCCCAATCCACCACCGCGCTCGCCGTCCTCGAACCCCCGCCGGCCCGGCTGGACGCCCGAGCCGCGCTCGCGGCCCCGCCGCGGCCGCGCCCCGGCATGGTGCCGCGGGCCCGCCTCGTCGGGCGGCTCGCCGCTCTGCGCCGGACGCCGGTCGCGCTCGTGGTGGCGCCGGCGGGTTACGGCAAGACGACGCTGCTCGCCGAGTGGGCGGCCGCCGACCCGCGCCCGTTCGGCTGGCTGTCGCTCGCCCGGCGCCCCGCGGACGACGCCCTGCACGCGGTGCTCTCGCTGACCGAGCGAGACGACGACCCGCAGGTGCTCGTCGTCGATGACGCCCAGGCCGCCGAGCCGGCGGCGCTGCGCCGGCTGCTCGACGCCGCCGCGGGACTCCCGGAGGGGACAACGCTCGCGCTGAGCTCCCGCCGCTATCCCGGCGAGCCGGCCGGCCGCCTGCGGGCCCAGCGGCTGCTGGCCGATGTCACCGCGCGCGAGCTGGCGATGACGCGCCTGGAGGCCGAGCGGCTCCTCCGCGCGGTCGGCGCACCGCTGGCCGGCGAGGCGATCGACGACCTCCACGGGCGCACCGAGGGCTGGCCGGCCGCCCTGTACCTGGCCGCCGTGGCCCGGGCCGAGGAGGGCGAGGACACCGTCGCCGGGTTCTCCGGCGCCGACCGTCTCGTCGCCGAGTTCCTGCGCGACGAGCTGCTCGCCGAGCTCGCTCCCGAGCAGCGCGCGTTCCTGCGCCGCACCTCGGTCCTCTCGACGTTGACCGCACCGCTGTGCGACGCGGTGCTCGGCGAGCCCGGCTCGGCGGCCGCGCTGGACGCGCTCGTGCGCGCCGGCGTGCCGCTCGCGCCCGCCGACCGCTGCGAGATGGCGTTCCGCTGCCATCCGCTGCTGCTGGCCATGCTGCGCGCGGAGCTCTCCCGCGCCGAGCCCGACCTCGAGCCCGTGCTGCACCGGCGCGCGGCCGCGTGGCTCGCCGCGCGCGGCGAGCCGGCCGAGGCCATCGGCCACGCCGTCGCGGGCGGCGACCGGGTGGCGACCGCGCGCCTGCTGTGGGCGCTGGCGGCCGGCGACCTCGCCGCGGGCCGGGGAGCGCTCGTCGACCGGCACCTCGCGGTGTTCCGCCCCCGGGAGCTCGGCGCCGATGCGAGCCTGTCGCTCGTGGCCGCCGGCAATCACCTCGTCAACGGGCGGCGCGGGCCGGCCGAGCTGGCGCTGGAGGCCGTCGAGCGGGCGCTCGCCGCCGGGCCCGAGGACCGGGAGCGGTCCGCCGCGGCGGCGATCCTGCGGGCCGGCATCGCCCGCCGCGGCGCCGCCCAGATGGCCGCGGACGCGGCGCGCGCCGGAGGGCTGGCCGCGCCCGAGAGCGGCTGGCAGGTGCTCAGCCTGCTGCTCGCCGGCGTCGCCGCTCAGCTGGCGGGCGAGCGCGAGAGAAGCGTGCGCCGGCTCACCGCCGCACTGCACCGCGCGGACGGGCTGCCCGCCGTGACCGCCCTCTGCCGGGCGCAGCTCGCGCTGGCCGCGGCCGAGAGCGGCGCGTGGACCGAGGCGGCCGAGCACGCCCGGCTCGCCCACGCGGCCGCCACCGCCGCCGGCGCCCCGCCGCCGATCAGCGCACTGGCCTTCACCGTGGTCGCCCTCGCGGCCGCCGAGCGCGGCGACGTCGCGCAGGCACGCCACGACGCCGCCGACGCGCGGCGGCTGCTGGCCGGCCGGGAGGACTACCCGCCGTGGCTGCTCGCCGAGGCCCACGCCTGGCTGGCGCGCGCGGAGATCCGCCTCAGCGACGGCCCCGCCGCCCGCATGCTGCTCTCACGCGCCGCGCGACTGGAGTCGCAGGTCCCCGACGCGCCCGCGCTGGCGCGCTGGATCCACGAGGGGTGGGAGCTCGCCGACGCGTTCGCGGCCAGCGCCACGGGCGGCGGCCCGAGCCTGACCAACGCCGAGCTGCGCGTCCTGCGCTTCCTCCCCAGCCATATGTCGTTCCGCGAGGTCGGCGAGCGCCTGCACCTGTCGACCAACACGGTCAAGACGCAGGCCCTGGCCGTCTATCGCAAGCTGGACGTGTCGTGCCGGTCGGACGCAGTCGCCCGCGGCCGCGTGGCGGGGCTGATCGACGGCTGAGATGAACACGCTCGTCGTCTGGCGCTTCGAGGGCCCGGACGGGGCGGGCGCCGCGCTCCCCCGCCTCGGGCGGCTGGTCGCGGCCGGCGAGGCGACCGTCGACGACGCGGCGCTGATCACCTGGCCCCCGGGCCACCGCAAGCCGTCCACCGCGACGCTCGGCAGCCTGAGCGGCCCCGGCCGGCTGTGGGGCGGCTCGTGGGGCGTCCTGCTGGCGCTGATCTTCCTGGCGCCGATCGCCGGCCCGACGCTCGGCGCGGCGGCCGGCGCCGTCGCGGGGAGCCTCTCCGACTTCGGCATCGCCGACGACTTCGTCCAGCGCGTGCGCGAGGACGTCGGCCCCGGCACCTCGGCGCTGTTCGTCGTCGCGTCCCAGGCCTCCGCCGCGCGGCTCGGAGGCGCGCTGACGGAGGTCGCCACCATGACGGCCCGCTCGGCGCTCTCGGCCGCCGAGGAGCAGCACCTGCGCGACGCCCTCGGCGAGGAGCCCGTCCAGCCGCCCCGGGGAGCCGAAGGATGACGTCGGCCGCGCCAGGCGACTGGACGGCTCGGCCCGCCGCCTGTACGGTCACGCCGATGTCCATCCGAGTCGTGCTCGGTGAGGACAGCCTCATCGTCCGGGAAGGGGTGCGGCAACTGCTCGACGCCGACCCGGAGATGGAGGTGGTCGCCGTGGCGGGTGACATGGACTCGCTGCGCGACGCCTGCGCCCGCGAGGACCCGGACGTGCTGATCACCGACATCCGGATGCCGCCGACCAACACCGACGAGGGCATCCGGCTGGCCTCCGAGACGCGCGAGTCGCACCCGCGGCTCGGCGTCGTCGTGCTCAGCCAGTACGACGACCCGGGCTACGCGCTCGCCCTGCTCGACCGCGGGTCCGACCGCCGGGCCTACCTGCTCAAGCAGCGCGTGCACAACCGGGCCGAGCTCACTGCGGCGATCCGCGCCGTGGCGTCCGGTGGCTCGATGATCGACCCCAAGATCGTCGAGGCGCTCGTCCGGGCGCGCAGCGAGGCGGCGCGCTCGCCGCTGAACGAGCTGACCGCGCGCGAGCGCGAGGTGCTGTCGGAGATCGCCCAGGGCAAGAGCAACACGGCGATCGCCGAGACGCTGTTCTTGACCAAGCGCGCCGTGGAGAAGCACATCAACGCGATCTTCCTGAAGCTCGGCCTGGCCGACGCCGAGGACGTGAGCAAGCGCGTCAAGGCCGCGCTGATGCTGCTGGCGGAGAACAGCGTCGCATGACGCCGCCCGCCTGAGCCGCCCCGATCACCCGGATCGGATGACGACGGCCCGCCGGCGGTGAGCCAGATTGCGGCGCGTGACCACCGCCGCCGCGCCCGGCTTCACCGGCGAGCAGCTCGCCGAGCTGCTGGGACTGCTCGCGGGCTCGGACAGCGTCGAGCTCAAGCTCACCGTCCCCGAGTCCCACCAGCGCTCCACCGTGACCGCCCTCGGGGTCGACGCACTCGAGGCGCAGATCCGCCAGGTCGTGTTCTTCGACACGCCCGACCTGACCCTCTTCCAGCACGGCGTCGTCGTGCGCGGGCGACGCGTCCAGGGCAAGGGCGACGACTCCGCGGTCAAGCTGCGGCCGGTCGTCCCCGACACGCTGCCCGGCCGCCTGCGCCGCTCGCCGGGCTTCCGCGTCGAGGTCGACGCGCTGCCCGGCGGCTTCGTCTGCTCCGGCGCGCTCAAGGGCGCGTTGCGACCGACCGACGTCCGCGCCGTGCTGGCCGGCGAGCGGTCGGTGCGCAAGCTGTTCTCCAAGCAGCAGCGGGCGTTCTACGCCGAGCACGCCCCGGCCGGGATCGGCCTGGACGATCTGTCCGCGCTCGGACCGATCTTCGTGCTCAAGGTGCGGCTGACGCCGCCGGACCTCGGACGGCGGCTGGTGGGCGAGATGTGGCTCTATCCGGACGGCTCGCGCGTCCTGGAGCTCTCGACGCGCTGCGCCATCGACGACGCGTTCCAAGCCGCGGCGGAGCTGCGGGCCTTCCTGGCCGGCCACGGCGTCGACGTGACCGGCGAGCAGGAGACCAAGACGCGCAAGGCGCTCGAGTACTTCGCGGCCGGCCTGCGGGCGAACGGCGGGCGATGAGCGCCCGCTGGGAGTGGCGTGCGTTCGGCGCGCGCCTCGCCCCCGCCGAGCGGCGACTCGCCGCCCGCGCGCCCGAGCGCGAGCACGCCGGCGACGAGGTCTATCTGGTCAGCCGCGCCGGCGACGCGTCCGTCAAGCTGCGCGACGGCCTGGTGGACGTCAAGGCGCTGCTGCACGTGGCCGAGGACGGCCTGGAGCAGTGGCGGCCGGTGCTGAAGGCCGGCCTGCCCCTCGACGCGGCCGACGTGCGATTCGTGCTGGCGGCGCTCGGCACCTCGGCGCCGCTCGCGCGCGACGCGTACACGCTGGAGGAGCTGGCCCGCGAGGTGATCGAGCCGCACCCCGGGCTGCTCGCCCTGCACGTGCACAAGCGGCGCACGCGCTACACGCTCGCCGGCTGCCTCGCCGAGGCCACCGAGCTCGCCACCCCCGCCGGCACCGCGCGCACCGTCGCGGTCGAGGCCGAGGATCCCGAGCGCGTGCGCGCGGCCGTCCGCGAGCTCGGCGTCGCCGGGCTGCCCGTCGTCTGCATGGCGCGCGGCCTCAAGGCGCTCGCCGGCTTCGGCGGGCACCGCTACGCCGCCCTGGACGTCGGCACCAACTCGGTCAAGCTGCACGTGGGCGAGCGGGCGGCCGACGGCTCGTGGAGCGACGTCCTCGAGCGAGCGGAGATCACCCGCCTGGGCGACGGCCTCGAGCGAACCGGGCGGCTCGCCGCCCCTGCCGCCGAGCGGACCGTCACGGCGATCGCCGGGCTGACCGCCGAGGCGAGGCGCAGCGGCGCCGAGGCGATCGTCGCGGTGGGCACCGCGGGCCTGCGCCGCGCGGCGAACGCGGACACGCTCCTGGAGCTCGCTCAGGGGTCGTGCGGCGTCGAGGTCGAGATCCTGTCCGGCGAGGAGGAGGCGCGACTCGCCTATCGAGCCGCGGCCGGCACGCGCCGGCCGGCGCAGGGGTCGCTGGTCGTGTTCGACACCGGCGGCGGCAGCTCGCAGTTCACCTTCGGCCGCGACGACCGGGTCTCGGAGCGCTTCAGCGTCGACGTCGGCAGCGTCGGCCTGACCGGCCGGTTCGGGCTCGACGGCGTGACGTCCACCGAGACGCTGGCCCAGGTGCGCGCCGTCGTGGCCGGCGCGCTCGGGCGGCTGCGCGGCCGGCCGCCCCCGGACGCGCTCGTCGGACTCGGCGGCGCGGTGACCAACCTCGTCGCGGTGCAGCACGCGCTCGTCCCGTACGACCCGGAGGTCGTGCGCGGCGCGACGCTTGCGCGCGGAGAGGTGGAGCGCCAGATCGAGCTCTACCGGTCCATTGACGCGGGCGGGCGCCGGCGGGTTCCCGGGCTGCAGCCGCAGCGCGCGGAGACGATCCTGGCCGGCGCGTGCATCGTGCACGCGGTGCTCGGGCTGTTGGCCCGCGACGCCTTGGAGGCGAGCGACCGGGGACTGCGCCATGGCCTGCTGGCCGCGCGCTTCCCCGTGCCGCCGCCGTCGCCCACAGGGAGGACGGCCTCCCTGCCGACACACCCGCGGGCTCCCTTGCCGTCCGAACGGGCGGCTCGCAGACTCGTGGGGCCGAACCCCAAAGGAGGAGCATCATGAGCACACTCGTGGCCATCGCGTATCCCGACGCGGCCACCGCCGAACGCGTCCGCGCCGAGCTGATCCAGACGACCAAGGAGCACCTGCTGGACCTGGAGGACGCGGTCGTGGTCGAGCACGGCACCGACGGCAAGATCAAGCTCCACCAGGCGATGAGCACCTCGGGCCGGGGCGCGGCCGGAGGCGCCCTGTGGGGCGGCCTGATCGGCCTGATCTTCCTCGCCCCCCTGTTCGGCATGGCGATCGGCGCCGCGTCCGGCGCGCTCGCCGGCAAGGCGACCGACGTGGGCGTCAACGACAAGTTCATGAAGCAGCTCGGGGCCGAGATGCCGCCCGGCGGCGCGGCGCTGATCGCGCTCGGGCGCAGCGACGCCCCGAACCGCGTGATCGACCGGGTCAAGTCGTACGGCGGCCACGTGATCCAGACCTCGCTCGACGAGGAGGCCGAGGCGCGCCTGCGCGCCGCCCTCGGCGAAGAGGCGGCCGTGGTCTGACCACCCGCGGCCCGTCGCGCCGCCGGCCGGTCGCTCGCGGGCGGCCGGCGGTGCGGCTCAGCGCCGCCGGTGGGCGATCCACAGGCCGCGCAGCAGTCGCGGCGTCAGCCAGTGCTTGCGCAGGACGGCGGCGACGCCCGACGCCCCGGCCTCGCCGGCCAGCGGGCGCAGGTCGGCGCTCGAGACGAGCACGATCACGCGTGTGGGGTCTTCGGCGTGAAGTCGCCGCGCGGTCTCGAGGCCGTCCATCCCGGGCATCCGCGCGTCGATCAGGACGACGTCGGGGTGGACCGCCTGTGCGAGCGGCAGTGCGCTCTCACCGCTGGCCGACTCGGCGACCACCTCGAAGCCCGGGGTGACGCCGACCAGCGCGCGGGCCGCCGCGCGGAAGTGCGGCTGGTCGTCGACGGTGAGGACGCGAACCATGTCGTCAATGAACGGTGACGCCGAACCGGCGGCCCGGCAATGAGGCCCGCCACCGCACCGGACGGGGTGTGTGCCGCACGCCCTCCGGCGTGCGCGCACGCCTCCCGCGTGCGCGCGCTGCTGCTCGAGCTCGGCGTGGCGCTGACGATGACCGGCGACGCGGTGAGCGAGATCGAGGGCGCGCTGCGGTCGGTCGCCGCCGGGTACGGGTTCCCGCACGCCCGCGTGAGCGTCCTGCCGACCCTGCTGATCGTCGCGCTGCACCCCCGGGAGAGCGCGGCGATGGCGACGATCGACAGCTCGCGGGCGCTGCGGCTCGACCAGGCGTCCGGCGTCATCCGGCTGGCGCGCGAGGCCGCGGACGACGGGGTCGCGCCGGGTCCGGCGCGCGACCGGCTGCGCGAGATCCTCGCCACGCCGCCGCGCTTCGGCGTCGCCGCCCGCGTGGCCGCGCACGCCGCGCTGACCGTCGGGCTCGCGCTGCTGATCCGTCCCACCGCCGTCGACCTGTGGGCGTACCTCGGGCTGGGAACGCTCGTCGGCGCGATGAAGGCGGCGGCGGCGCGCCTGGGTCACGGCGGCTACCTGCTGCCGGTCGTCGCCGCCACGACCGTGGGCGCGATCGCGTTCCTGGCGCACGGCGGCGACGAGGCCGCGTCGCTGCGGTTGACCATCCCGCCGCTGGTCACGTTCCTCCCCGGTGCGCTGCTGGCGATGGGCACCGTGGACCTCGCGATGGGCGAGACGGTGACCGGCGCCAGCCGCTTCATGGCCGGCCTGCTGCAGCTGGCGCTGCTGGGGATCGGCATCGTGATCGGGGGCGAGCTGGCCGGCGATCCGCACAGCGGGCCGGTGGCCGGTCCCGCGCAGCCGCTCGGGGCGTGGGCGGCATGGGCGGGAGTGCTCATCTACGGGTGCGCCGTCTTCGTCCACGACGTCGCGCCGCGCCGTGCGCTGCCGTGGCTGCTGCTCGTGCTGCTCGCCGCCCGCTGCGGCCAGCTCGCCGGCGAGGAGATCGTCGGCTCGACCCTGAGCGGCTTCGTCGGGGCGGCGGCGATGGTCCCGGTGGCGCACCTCGTGGGGCGCGCGCGCTCGGCGCCGCCCGCCCACGTCATGTTCCTGCCCGCGTTCTGGCTGCTCGTCCCGGGCACGATCGGCCTGATCGGCGTCGCCGAGCTCGTGGGCGACACGACCGGCGCGGGCACCGAGAACTTCCTCAGCGCGCTGGTGACCACCGCCTCGGTCGCGCTGGGCATCCTCGCCGGCACGCTGGTCGTGCGCGCCGGGCGGATCGCTTGGCGCACGGCCGGTGAGGCCCGGTTCATCCGTTCGGGATGATGCCCCTGCACGCCCCGGCTGCGACGTTGCCGCCAGTCCCAGACGGAGGTGCGCATGGCATCGATGGATGTCCCTGCCGGGCGGCCTGTCGCCGTGCCGGCGGCCAAGGTCGCGATGGTCAAGCCCACGTACATCACGTGGCTGACGCTCGCGTTCATGACCACCGCGTCGGTGGCGAGCCTGCGCAGCGCGCCGACGATGGCGGTCTACGGCCTCACCTGCGTGTTCCTGTACATCGTGCCGGCGATCGTGTTCCTGCTGCCGCAGGCGCTCGTCGCCGCGGAGCTGGCCTCGGGCTGGACCGGCGGCGTGTACCGGTGGGTGAGCGAGGGCCTGTCCCCGCGCTGGGGGCTGCTGGCGGTCTGGTGCCAGTTCGCCATGACGATCTTCTACTACCCCACCCTGCTGGCGTTCGTGGCCAGCACGCTGGCGTTCGTGTTCAACCCGAACCTGGCCGACAACGGGGTCTACACGGGCGTGGTGATCGTCGTCGTGTTCTGGCTCGGCGTGTTCATGTCCGCCCGGGGCGGCGCCGGCGGAATCGCCAAGCTCGCGTCGAGCGGCCTGCTCGTCGGCACGCTGATCCCCGGAGCGATCCTGGTCATCCTGGGCGTCGTCTACCTGCTCCAGGGCAACGTGTCGGCGGCCCCGATGGACGCGAGCCACGTGATCCCGAAGTGGACGGGCATCGCCAGCCTCGTGCTGATCGTCAACAACTTCCTGTCGTACTCGGGCATGGAGATGAACGCGGTGCACGTCGGCTCGCTGCGCAATCCCCGCGGCGAGTTCCCCAAGGCGATGTTCCTGGCGATGGGCCTCGTGCTGCTGATCTTCATCCTGCCGGCGCTGGCCATCAGCTGGGTGATCCCGGCGGAGCAGCTGAGCCTGACCGCGGGCGTGATGCAGGCCTTCGACGGGTTCTTCGCCTACTTCCACCTGCAGAAGCTCGTCCCCGTCGTGGCCATCGCGCTGGTGTGCGCGTCGGCGGGCGGCATGCTCACCTGGCTCGCCGGGCCGTCCAAGGGCCTGCTGCTGATCGCCCGCCGCGAGGGCTACCTGCCGCCGTTCTTCCAGCGCCAGAACGAGAACGCGGTGGCCGTGAACATCCTCGTGGTGCAGGGCGGGCTCACGACCGTGATCGCCCTGATGTACGCGCTGATCCCGAGCGTCTCGAGCGCCTACTGGATCCTCAGCGTGATGACCACGCAGGTCTACCTCGTGGTCTACGTGTTGATGTTCCTCGCCGCGCGCAACCTGCGGCGTGACAAGCCCGACGTGCCGCGCGGCTACACCGCGCCGGCGCTGACGCTGCTGTGCGTGGTCGGCTTCCTCGCCTCGGCCGCCGCGTTCGTCATCGGCTTCGTGCCGCCGTCGCAGTTCGAGAACGGCAGCACGGCCGCCTACGTGGCGCTGATCTTCACCGGCACGGGGGTGATCGGCATCCTGCCCGCCTGGCTGTTCCTGAAGTTCCGCAAACC
>JAICUS010000361.1 GCA_025935735.1 Solirubrobacteraceae bacterium
GGCCGCAAATCGGCACGCCCGGCGGCCCAGCGCCCGCGCGGCCGCAAATCCGCACGCCCGGCGGCCCAGCGCCCGCACGGCACCAAAGCCGCAGCGGCTCAGCGCAAGAACGGCGGGATGTCGAGGTCGTCGTCGCGGATGACGAGCGAGTCGCGCTGGCGCTCGTCGATGCGCGGGCCGCGGTCGCGCGGGGTGCGGGCGCGCTCCTGGGCGGCGCGGACGCCGCCGTGGTCGAACCCGGTGGCGATCACGGTGACCCGGATCTCGTCGGTCATGCCCTCGTCGATGACGGCGCCGAAGATGATGTTGGAGTTCGAGTCGGCCGCGGAGTGGATGAGCTCCGCCGCCTCGTTGACCTCGAACAGGCCGAGGTCGCGCCCGCCGGTGATGTTGAGCAGGATGCCGGTGGCGCCCTCGACGGACTCCTCCAGCAGCGGGCTCGAGATCGCGGCCTTGGCCGCCTCGGACGCGCGCGACTCGCCGGCCGCGGTGCCGATGCCCATGAGCGCCGAGCCGGCGTTCTCCATGATCGCCCGCACGTCGGCGAAGTCGAGGTTGATCAGGCCGGGGATCGTGATCAGGTCGGTGATGCCCTGGACGCCCTGGCGCAGGACGTTGTCGGCCTCGCGGAACGCGTCGAGGATGCTCGTGCGGCGCTCGACGATCGCCAGCAGCTTCTCGTTCGGGATGACGATCAGCGTGTCGACCATCTCGCGCAGGCGGTCGATGCCCTCCTGCGCCTGGCGGGCGCGCTGGGAGCCCTCGAAGGCGAACGGGCGCGTGACCACGCCGACGGTCAGCGCGCCGATCTCGTTCTTGGCGATCTCGGCGATGACCGGCGCGGCGCCCGTGCCGGTGCCGCCGCCCTCGCCGGCGGTGACGAACACCATGTCCGCGCCCTTGAGCGCCTCCTTGATGTCGTCGCGCGACTCGGCCGCGGCGCCCTGGCCGATCTGCGGGTTCGCGCCGGCGCCGAGGCCCTTGGTCAGGTTCGCGCCGATGTGCAGCTTCAGGTCGGCGTCGGTCATCTGGAGCGCCTGGGCGTCCGTGTTGGCCGCGATGAACTCCACGCCGGACAGGCCGGCGTCGATCATCCGGTTGACGGCATTGGTACCGCCGCCGCCGACACCGACGACCTTGATGACTGCGAGATAACCGCTGGCTTCCATGAGATTTCCGTCCGGACCTCTAGTTAGGGTCGAGCGTTTTAGCAGGCTCGACGACGGCGCGGATTACCGCAAGGTACGGCGGTTTCGTTCCCAATGTCAATTTCGGCGAACCTCGGCAAGGAACGTTGCAAACCGCCGAAGTCTCTAGCCTTGGTTGAGAGTTGAGTCATTCTGAGGCTCGACTTGAGCGTTAGTGTCGGTGACCGGTGCGAGCCCGCCGGCGGCGACCCGGCCGGGGATGCGGAGGTCGAGATACGTGGCGCCCTGAGCCGACGGATCGGCCAGCACGCGGGCCGCTGCGATCCACTTCGCGCGGGCGTCGGCGGCGTTGCCGAACACGAGCTGGGGGCCGTTGCTGAGCGAGACGACCACGCCCCGCGGATCGAGCGTGAGCTCGTCGGTGCGCTCCAGCAGCGGCGCGGGCGCGGCGCCGGCGACGCGCAGGGCGCTCAGCGCCCGGCCGTCGGTCACGCGCTGGCCGGCGGGCGCGTTGAGCCTCAGGCTGGGGAGGTTGCGGCCGGCGCTCTCGCCGGCGAGCACGATCCCGTTGCCGGTGACCGGGGTGCGGCTGCCCGAGGTCGAGGCGAGCGCGGCGACCGGGCGCTGCTCGACCACCCGGATGCTCAGCTTGTGCGGGAAGTCCGCGGTGGCGCTCACGCTGCGCACCGACGGGAAGCGGGCGACCGCGTCCTCGAGCGTCCGCGTGCGCACGTCGAGCGTGGTCATCGACTGCGCGGCCTCGGTCAGCGCCGTCTTCACCTGCTCGCCGTCGGATGACGTGACGCCGGCGATCGCGACGTGGCGGACCTTGACCAGCCCGGAGTCGCGGAACCACAGCCAGCCGCCTCCGGCCAGCGCGAGCACGACGAAGAGGACGGGAACCAGCCGCAGCACACGGCGGCCCCGCTTGGTGAGGGTCAGGCCGAGGGTCATGTGGGAGCGGGCGCCGGGCGCCCTTGCCGCGAAGGTTCGACCTCGGCCGCCGCGTCCCTGCCTGTGGGTCAGACGAGCGCGCGGCCCACGCGGTCGACGTCGCCGGCGCCGAGCGTCAGGAGCAGGTCGCCGTCGCGGAGCTCGGCGTCCAGGAACGCGACGGCGAGCTCGTGGCGCGGCAGCCAGGCCACGCGGCGGCCGTGCGCCGCGTCGGCGGCGGCCTCGGCCACGCGCAGGCCGGTCACGCCCGGGTAGTCCTCGGGGCGCTCGCGCGCGGGATAGATGTCGAGCACCACGACGAGGTCGGCGGCGGCGAGCGCGGCGCCGAACTCGCGGGCCTGGCGCGCGGTGCGCGAGTAGAGGTGCGGCTGGAAGCAGGCGACCACCCGGCGCGGTTCCAGCGTGCGGGCGGCGGCGATGGTCGCCGCCACCTCCGTCGGGTGGTGGGCGTAGTCGTCGACCACCAGCGCGCCCGCGGCGGTGGTGCCGATGCGCTCGAAGCGCCGGCCGGCCCCCTCGAAATCGGCGAGCGCCGCGGCGGCGGCCGCGAGGTCCGCGCCGGCCAGCCGGGCCGCCGTCAGCGCCGCGGCGGCGTTGCGGGCGTTGTGCTCGCCGGGCACGCGCAGGGTCACCTCGACCCCGTCGAGGCTGAACCGCGAGCCGCCGGCGGTCAGCTCGGGCGCCGCGTCGAACGGCGTCGCCGGCGTTTGCCCCGCCAGCGCGAGCAGCTCCGCCCGGTCCCACACCACGGCCTGCTCCGCGCCGGCCAGGAACGCGCGGAACGTGTCGTCGACGTCGCGCCGGGACGAGTAGGTGGTGTGGTGGTCGAGCTCGGCGTTCGTCAGCACGGCGATCCGCGGCGAGAGCTTGAGCAGCGAGCGGTCGGACTCGTCGGCCTCGACCACGAGCCACTCCCCGCTCCCCCAGCCGGCGTTGGACCCCGTCGAGCGCACCTCGCCACCGACCAGGTACGACGGGTCCAGCCCCGCGCCGCGCAGGGCATGGACGAGCATCGAGGACGTCGTCGTCTTGCCGTGGGTGCCGGTGACCGCGAGCGTCGGCTTCAGGCGCGTGAGCTCGCCCAAGAGGTCCGCCCGGTGCAGCTCCGGCGCGCCGGTCGTGCGCTCGGGGTTCTCCGGGGGGATGGCGCTCGAGTACACGACGGTCGCGCCCTCCGGGACGTTCTCCGCCGCGTGGCCGACCGCGGCCCGCAGCCCGGCCGCCTCCAGCGGGCCGGCGTACGGCGAGCCGGCCGCGCGGTCGGACCCGGTGACCGCCGCACCCAGCGCGTGGGCCACCAGCGCGAGCCCGCTCATCCCCGCGCCGCCCATGCCGACGAAGTGCAGCCTGCGTCCGGCCCACGGTCCCATGGCTGTCACCCTACGAAGCCTGGCCGACGAGACGAGCAGCGAGGAGGAGCGGATCGACCGGGTCGCGCGCGAGGTGTTCGGCTACGCGGCCCTGCGGCCGGGCCAGCGCGAGGCGATCGAGGCCGCGCTCGCCGGGCGCGACGTGCTCGCCGTCATGTCGACCGGCGCGGGCAAGTCGGCCATCTACCAGATCGCCGGGCTGCTGACGCCGGGGGCGACGGTGGTCGTGTCGCCGCTGATCGCGCTCCAGCGCGACCAGGTCGAGGCGCTGAGCGAGCGGGCGGCGGGCGGGGCGGCGCAGCTGAACTCGTCGGTGCCGCAGGCCGAGCGCGACGAGGCGCTGGCCGAGCTGGCCGAGGAGGCGCTCGAGTTCGTCTTCCTCGCGCCGGAGCAACTCGCCAAGCCGGACGTGCTGGGCGAGCTGGCGGTGGCCGACATCTCGCTGTTCGTGGTCGACGAGGCGCACGCCATCTCCGAGTGGGGCCACGACTTCCGGCCCGAGTACCTGGAGCTGGGCACGGCGATCGAGGCGTTCGGGCGCCCGCCGGTGCTGGCGCTCACGGCCACGGCGGCGCCGCCGGTGCGCAAGGAGATCGTCGCGCGGCTCGGGCTGCGCGACCCGGTGGTGCTGATCCGCGGCTTCGACCGCCCGAACCTGCGCTTCAGCGTCGAGCGCTTCCACGGCGAGCAGGGCGCCGAGCGCAAGCTGCGCGCGCTGGAGGAGCGGATCGCGGACGCGCCGGCGCCGGGGATCGTCTACGTGGCCACGCGCCGGCAGGCCGAGGAGCTCGCCGAGGCGCTGGGCTCCCGGGGCGCCCGCGCGGCCTCCTACCACGCGGGGATGCGCGCGCGCGAGCGCGACGACGTGCAGGAGCGCTTCATGTCCCAGGATCTCGACGTGGTCGTGGCCACCACCGCGTTCGGGATGGGCATCGACAAGGCGGACGTCCGCTGGGTCTTCCACGCGGAGGTCTCGGAGTCGCTGGACTCCTACTACCAGGAGGTCGGCCGGGCCGGGCGCGACGGCGAGCCGGCCGAGGCGGTGCTCTTCTACCGCGCCGAGGACCTCGGGCTGCGGCGGTTCTTCGCCGGCGCGGGGCATGTCGAGGTGGACGAGCTCGCGCGGGTGGTGGAGGCGGTCCGGGCGCACGGGCCGCTCGAGCCGCGCGCGCTGCAGGAGGAGACCGAGCTCTCGGAGACGCGGCTGGCCACGGCGCTGGCGCGCCTGGAGGAGGCGGGCGCGGTCGAGGTCCGCCCCGACGGCGCCGTGGCGCGCGCGCCGTCCTCCCCGCCGCCCGCCGAGGCGGTGCGGGCGGCCGCCGAGGCCGAGGAGAAGCGGCGCTCATTCGATCGCTCGCGCGTGGACATGATGCGGGCCTACGCGGAGACCGACGAGTGCCGGCGGGCGTTCGTGCTCTCCTACTTCGGCGAGCCGTTCACGCCGCCGTGCGGCAACTGCGACAACTGCCTGTCCGGGCGGGTGAAGGCGCCGCCGGCCGACGTCCCGTTCCCGGTCGGCGCGCGCGTGGCGCACGAGCAGTGGGGCGAGGGCGTGGTCCAGCGCTACGACGAGGACGCGATGGTCGTGCTGTTCGACGAGGCCGGCTACAAGACGCTGGCGCTCGAGGTCGTCCGCTCGCGCGTGCTGCTGACGCCGGCCGCCTGAAGCAGCTCCGCGGCGACGTCGCGGGCCGCGTCCGGCCGGGCGAGCGCCTTGGCCGCCGCCGCCATACCCTCGCGGCGCGCGAGCAGCGCGTCGGTCTCCCTTCGCATGCGCTCCGGGGTCAGCTCGGCGTCCGGCAGCACGATCGCCGCGCCGCGCTCGGCCATCCAGCGCGCGTTGGCGGTCTGGTGGTCGGCCGAGGCGTGCGGGTAGGGGATCAGCACGGCGGGCAGGCCGTACTGGGCGAGCTCGAAGACGCTCCCGCCGGCGCGGGCCACGGCGGCGTCGGCGGCGGCGAGCGCGGTCCCGAACGGCGTCAGGTACTCGAGCAGCACGTAGTGCGGGCCGGGCGCGCGCAGCGCCGGGTAGTCGCGCGCGCCGGCGACGTGGACGACGCGGTAGGGGGCGTCCGCGAACGCCTGCGGGGCGGCCTCGTTGATGGAGCGGGCGCCGAGGCTGCCGCCGAACACGAGCACGCAGGTCTCGTCGGACTTGATGCCGAGCTGGGCGCGGGCGTGGGCGCGGTCGGTGACGGTCGGCGGGACGGGGCGCCCGGTGACCCGATAGCGCGGGCCGTCGCGGCCCTCGAGCGGGAAGGCGAGGCAGACGCGGCGGGCGCGCGGCGCCACGAGGCGGTTGGCCAGGCCGAGGTGCGAGTCGGCCTCGGCCAGCACCAGCGGGACCCTGGCGGTGACCGCCGCGAGGCCGACGGGGCCGGCGACGTAGCCGCCGGCGCCCAGGACCGCGTCCGGGTCGCGCGTTCGCAGGATGCGGCGGGCCTGCGCGAGCGCGGCGCCGGCCTTGGCGACGGCGCGGGCCGCCTTGAGCGGGTTCGTGCGGCTGATCCCCTCGACGTTGAGCGTGTCGATCTCGTAGCCCGCCTGCGGGACGAGCTCCTGCTCGGCCCGCTCGCCGCCGACGAAGCTGACCTGCGCGCCCTCAGCCCGCAGCGCGTCGGCGACCGCTATCGCCGGCACCACGTGGCCCGCCGTCCCGCCGGCGGCGATCACGATCCGCGGCGGCGCGGTCACGCGCGCTCCTCGGCCGCGCCGGGACCGCGCGCAGGTGCGCCGAGCCGCCCGACGCGACGTTCAGCAGCAGCCCCATCGCCGCCAGCAGCGTGATCAGCGAGGTGGAGCCGGAGGAGATGAACGGCAGCGGGACGCCGGTGAGCGGCGCGAGGCCGAGGACGGCGTAGACGTTGAGCAGGGCTTGGCACAGGATCAGGGAGGTCAGGCCGCCGGCCAGCAGCTTGGCGTAGGCGCCC
>JAICUS010000348.1 GCA_025935735.1 Solirubrobacteraceae bacterium
AACACGACGACGCGTCCGGACGGCCGCACCCGCGCCACGGTGGGATAGAAGAACTGCTGGAGCTCGACGAGCTCCTTGGCGCTCGCGATCCCCGTGGCGTCGAACACCAGCGCCTTGAAGCGCTGCTCGGCCGGCGCGAGCGGGTTGAACACGGCGGCGTCCAGCCCCGCGTCCGCCACCACCGAGCGCACCGGGTCGTCCAGCGCCGTGGCGCTGTCCACGTCGGCCGCGGCCAGCACCCGCGCCGCCGCGCCGGCCACGCGGCCGGCCCCGCCGAGCAGTACGCGCCCGCGCACCAACGGCTCGCCCGGGGTGTAGCGGTCGAGCGGCACCGGCGTGGGCAGCCCGATCCGCTTCGCCAGGTCCCCGGCCACCGGCAGGTTCACCAGTTGCGAGTAGCGATCGCTCATGCCGCCGCCTCCATCGTCGCCACGACGCCCTGCCCGCCGGCGGCGCAGATGCTGATGAGCCCGCGGCCGGAGCCGCGCTCGTGCAGCGCCTTGGCCAGCGAGGCCACGATCCGCCCGCCGGTGGCGGCGAACGGGTGCCCGGCGGCCAGCGAGCCGCCGTTGACGTTGAGCCGGGCCCGGTCGAGCTCGCCCAGCGGCGCGTCGCGGCCCAGGCGCTCGCGGCAGAACACCGGGTCGTTCCAGGCCTTCAGCGTCACGAGCACCTGGGCGGCGAACGCCTCGTGGATCTCGTAGAGGTCGAAGTCCTGCAGCGTCGCCTCGGCCCGGTCGAGCAGCCGCGGCATCGCGTACACCGGCGCCATCAGCAGCCCCTCGCGCTTGTGCACGTGGTCGACCGCCGCGGTCTGCGCGTCGGTGAAGTAGGCGAGGATCGGGAGGCTCTTGGCCTTCGCCCACTCCTCGCTCGCCAACAGCACGGCGGAGGCGCCGTCGCTCAGCGGCGTCGAGTTGCCGGCGGTCATCGTGCCGTGCTCGCCGCCGAACACCGGCTTGAGCTTGGCCAGCTTCTCCACGGTGGAGTCCGGGCGCAGGTTCTGGTCGCGCTCCAGGCCCAGGTACGGCGACACGAGATCGTCCATGAAGCCGCGCTCGTAGGCCGCGGCGAGGTGCTGGTGGCTGGCCGCGGCCAGCTCGTCCTGCTCCTCGCGCGCGACTCCCCAGTCGGTGGCCATGATCGCGGCGTGCTCGCCCATCGACAGGCCGGTGCGGGGCTCGGCGTTGCGCGGGATCTCCGGCACGACCTGGCCGGGGCGCAGCCGGGTGAGCAGCTTCGCCCGCGCGGGCAGCGACTTGGCCCGGTTGAGGTCGAGCAGGATCTGGCGCAGGTCCTCGTTGACCGCCACCGGCGCGTCGGAGGCGGTGTCGACGCCGCCGGCGATCCCCGCGTCGATCTGCCCCAGCGCGATCTTGTTGGCCACGGCGATCACGGCCTCCAGGCCCGTGCCGCAGGCCTGCTGGAGGTCGAAGGCGGGCGTCTCGGGCGCGAGCTTCGATCCGAGCACGGACTCGCGCGTGAGGTCGCGGTCGCGGGCGTGCTTGAGCACGGCGCCGCCCACCACCTCGCCGAGCCGCTCGCCCTCGAGGTCGAAGCGCTCGACCAGGCCGTCGAGCGTCGCGGTGAGCATGTCCTGGTCGGAGGCGTGCGCATAGGCGCCGTTCGAGCGGGCGAACGGGATGCGGTTGCCGCCGATGACGGCCACGCGGCGGTTATCGGTTCTCATGGGTCCTCAGTCCGGGTTCGATGGTGCGGATCAAGAGCTCGGCGGCGCGGTCGGCCGGGATCGCCTGGGTGTGCGTCCACCAGCGGCCGAGCGCCTCGGCGGCGCCGAGGATGGCGATGGCCAGCGGCTCGACCGCCGGGCCGTCGACGGGCAGCGCGGCGGTGACCAGGCGGGCGAGGCGCTCGCGGTACTCGCCCACGGCGCGGGCGATCTCGCCGCCGGCCGGCAGCGTCTCGTCGTAGAGCACGCGCCAGGCGACGTGGTCGGCGTCGAGAAAGGCGAAGTAGGCGTGCAGGCCGTCCCTCAGCGCGGCGGCGGGCGTGCTCGCGCCGCGCACGGCCTCCACCACGGAGGCGAGCAGCTTCTCCGCCGCCGGCTGCATGCCGGCCAGGAACAGCTGCTCCTTGTTGCCGAAGTAGGTGTAGAGCAGCGGCTTGGTCACGCCCACGGCGCTCGCCACCTCGTCCATGGTCACGTCGGCGTAGCCGCGCTGGGCGAACAGGCCGCGGGCCGTGGCCAGCATCTGCTGCTCGCGCTCGGCGCGCGGCAGCCGCGTGCGCGTGCTCACGCGGGCACCCGCTCCTCTGCGTCGGCCACGACCCGGGCGTCGCCGAGCGCCGCCTCGGGTACCTGGAAGGCGTCGACCAGCAGCTCGGCGTCCGGGCGGATCTCGGCGCACAGCGTGTTGACCGCCTTGATCACCGCCTTGGAGCGGCTCGCGGACAGCCGGCCGTGCTCCTGGTAGTAGCCGCGCTCGGCCTCGACGCGATGGAGCGCGTAGAGGCTGCACAGCTTCTCCAGCACCGGCACGTCGCTCGTGGCCGCCGCGAACGCCTCGAGCACGACGAGGTCGACCCAGGCGCGGGCGGTGTCCACGACGTGGTCCTGGCAGTCGACCAGCACCTCGAACGGGTCCTTGCCGGCGTCGATGCCGCCCTTCAGCCGGCGGGCGGCGCCGGCCAGCAGGTGCTCGTAGCGCCAGCGGAACAGGTCGAGCTGGGTCTTGTGCTCCAGCAGGTCGGCGTCGTCGTCGCGGCCGGGCAGCAGCGAGTCGGCCAGCTTGCGCAGCGCGGTGCGCTCGGTCAGCACGCCGAGCGCCTGGCCGGCCACGAACTGGGCGGTGCCGAGCGGGTCGAGCTCGCCGAACGCGTCCTTGTAGTCGGTCAGCAGGTTCTTGGCCGCGAGCTGCAGCAGGATCGTGTTGTCGCCCTCGAAGGTGGTGAAGACGTCGGTGTCGGCCTTCAGCGCGGCGAAGCGGTTCGCCTTCAGGTAGCCCGCGCCGCCGCACGCCTCGCGGCAGGTCTGGATCGTCTCGGTGGCGTGCCAGGTGGCGACGGCCTTCACGCCGGCGGCGAGCGTCTCCAGCTCGCGCTTGGCCCGGTCGTCGGGATCGTCGGCGGTGAACACGGCGTGGAGCTGCTTGACCAGGCGCTGCTGGGCGAAGCTCAGCGCGTAGGTGGCGGCCAGCGCCGGGAGCAGCCTGCGCTGGTGCGTGCGGTAGTCGAGCAGCAGCGCCTCGGGGCGGCCCGGCGGGCCGAACTGGCGGCGCTCGAGCGCCCGGCGGATCGCGATGGTCAGCGCGACCTTGGAGGCGCTGATCGACGCGCCGCAGACGCTGATCCGGCCCTGGATCAGCGTGCCGAGCATGGTGAAGAAGCGCTTGGTCGGGTTCTCGATGTCGCTCGTGTAGGTGCCGTCGGGGGCGACCTGGGCGTAGCGGTCGAGCAGGTTCTCGCGCGGCACGCGGACGTGGTCGAGCCAGATGCGGCCGTTGTCGACGCCGTTGAGGCCGAGCTTGGCGCCGCAGTCCTCGATGCGGATGCCGTCCAGCGCGTTGCCGTCCGCGTCGCGGATCGGCACGAGCAGCGCGTGCACGCCGCGCTCCTCGCCGCCGGCGACCAGCTGGGCGAACACGACGGCCATCCGCCCGTCGCGGGCGGCGTTGCCGATGTAGTCCTTGCGGGCGTCGTCGTCCGGCGTATGGACAACGAAGGTTTCGGATTCCGGGTCGTAGGTGGCGGTGGTGCCGAGCGCCTGGACGTTGGAGCCGTGGCCCGTCTCGGTCATGGCGAAGCAGCCGGGCAGCTCGAGCGAGGCGACGTCGCGCAGGTAGCTCTCGTGGTGGCGCTCGGTGCCGAGGTGCAGAATGGCGCCGCCGAAGAGCCCGAACTGGACGCCGCACTTGACGAGGAGGCTGAGGTCGCCCATGGCGAGCGTCTCGAAGGACGCGATGCTCTCGCCGACCGCGTCGCGGCCGCCGTACTCGGAGGGGTAGGCCATCGCGGTGTCGCCCTCGGTGGAGAGCTCGCGCGCCCACTCGAGCACCTTGGCGCGGTGCTCCTCGGTCGGCAGGTCGTCGGCGGGCTCGTTCCCCGGCATCGAGAGCCACATCCGGACCTTGGCGCGGATCTCGGGATAGTCCCCGTCCAGCAGCTCGCTCAGCGTCTTCCGGGTGCTCATGCGGCGAGGTTACCCGCCTATAAATTTATATACCGGTAGATGTGACGGATCGCACGCTCAAGCTCGCGCGCGCGAAGGCCGATATCGACCGTGGATGCTGTTGAAGCTCGCGCCCGCCGCCCTCGCCCTCACCGCAGTCGCCGCCGCTCCCTCCGCCGCCCGCGCCGACATCATCGTCCAGCGCGCCGCCGGCGCCACCGCCTCCGAGGTCCGCTCCGGAGCCGGCGTCAAGCTCGTCGAGCGGCTGCCGCTGACCCGCACCGAGGTGGTCAAGGCCGCGCCCGGCGACCAGGCGGCCGCACTCGCGCAGCTCAACGCCGACCCGGACGTGGTCTACGCCGAGCCCGACCGCGCCGTGCACGCGCTGACCACCGACGCGTACTTCGGCTACCAGTGGGCGCTGAGCAACGACGGCAACGGCCTGTTCGGCGGTGTCGCGGGCGACGACATCCATGCCCCGCAGGCCTGGACCCTCAGCCGCGGCGCGGGTGAGACCGTGGCGGTGGTGGACACCGGCGTCGACCTCACCCATGAGGACCTCGCCGGGCAGATCGCGCCGGGCGGCTGGGACTGGGTGGACGGCGACGGCGACCCCTCCGACGGGTACGGCCACGGCACGCACGTGGCGGGCATCGTCGCGGCGGCCGGCGACAACGGGCTCGGGATCAGCGGCGTGGCGCCGGACGCGAAGGTCCTGCCGCTGCGGGTGCTGGATGACACCGGATGGGGAACGTCCTCGGACATCGCCGCCGCCTTCGCTTACGCCGGCGACCACGGCGTGCGGATCGTCAACGCCTCCCTGGGCGGCCGCCACTCGCAGGCGGTCGAGGACGCGGTCGCCGCGCACCCGGGCACGCTCTATGTCGTCGCCGCCGGCAACAGCTCGGCCAACGACGACGACTCCTCGCAGGCGTCCTATCCGTGCGCGCTGCCGGAGGCCAACCTGATCTGCGTCGGTGCGAGCGACGAGAGCGACCAGCCGGCGGACTTCTCCAACTACGGCGCGCACAGCGTCGACCTCTTCGCGCCGGGCGTGGACATCCTCTCCAGCTACTTCGACGCGCCCGACAGCTATTGGTGGGAGGACGGCACCTCGATGGCCGCGCCGTTCGTGGCGGGCGCGGCGGCCCTCGCGCTGGCCGCGAACCCCCAGGCCTCGACCACGCAGCTGCGCACCGCGCTGCTGGACACGGTCGACCACCGCGACGCGCTCGCCGGGCGCTCCGTCGCCGGCGGCCGGCTGAACGCCGCCGCCGCGGTGGCCGAGCTGGCGGGCGTGACGCCGCAGGCGCAGGCCCCGGCCGCCACGCCGGCGCCCGTGGCGCCGGCCGCCCCGGTCACCCCGCCCGTCTCCGCGACGCCCACGCCGCCGCCCGCCTCTACGCCTGTCACGCCGGCGCCGGCCCGGCCCGTGGCGCCCCGGCCCGTGCTGCTGCGCCACCTGCACCTGCGCGGCTCGCTGAGCACGCGCCACGGCCGGCTGCGGGTCACCTTCGCGCTCTCCCGCGCCGCCTCCGTCCGCTTCACCGTCGTGCGCCGCGGCTCGCGCCGGGCGTCCGGGAGCTGGACCGTGCGGGGGCGCGGCGGCGCGAACGCCTACACGCTGACGCGCCGGCTGCCGACCCACCGCACGCTGGCCGCCGGCACGTACACGCTCCGGGTCGGCCTGGCGTCGGTCGCGTCGAGCGCGCGCTTCGAGATCCGTCGCTAACGCGGGCGCTTGCGGCCGCGGAGCAGCCGCTTGGGCAGCGGGAGCGGCGACACGTAGTCGGCGGCGGAGACCGCGAACGCCCGCGGCTCGAGCTTCATCACCAGGTCGAGCAGCTCGTGGCGCTCGGCGCCGTTCAGATGGTGGCCGTGACGCACCAGCTCGGCCATCCGCCGCCGCTCCATGGGCGTCAGCGCCACCAGGTGCCGGCGGACGAGCAGCGCGACCTGCGCGATCGCGAGGATCTTGAAGAACGGGATGGCCCGCACCGACCGGAACATGCCAGACGGCCTACCCGGAACGACCCACCGTCAGCAGCAGGTCGGCGGCCTGACCGGGTGCGTGCGCGGCGGGGCGTACCGGACTAGGGTTCGGCCGTGCAGTGGCACGCCGGTTTCGCGGCGGCCCGCCTCGCGGTCCGCTTCCTGGTGGCGACGGTCGCCGGGCGGCTGGTCGCGCTCACCGTGGCGCTGTGCGCGGTGGTGTCGTTCGTCGAGCTGGGCGTCGGCTACCGGGAGAAGGCGTTCGCCGGCGCGGCGCTGGCCGTGGCCGCGAGCGTGATGTCAGAGCTCGGCTTCGGCGCGTTCATGGCGGCGGACTCGGCCTGGCAGGCCCATCGCTGGCGGGCCGGCGTGCGCGGGGTGGGCGCCCTCGGCGGCGCGCTGTTCACCAGCGGCGGCCTCGAGGCGCTGCAGCTGTCGGCCTCGGCCCGGTTGGCGCTGCTGCTGGCCATCGTCTGGGTGGCGATCGGCCCCGTGCTGGCCGAGGTGATC
>JAICUS010000631.1 GCA_025935735.1 Solirubrobacteraceae bacterium
CGTGACCGAAGGCCATGGCGGCCGAGCTGAGGATCTGGGCACGGCGGAACCCGCGCTCGGTGCGGTGCGCCGCCCGGTTCCGGAAGGTCCACAGGAGCGCCAGCATGAACAGGTAGCCCAGGCCGAAGCCGACGAGCGGCGAGAGCACCATCGGGATGATGACCTTGTCGACGATCCCCATCCACTGCACGGACTCGGCGGCGGCGAGCGCCGCGCCGACCAGACCGCCGATCAGGGCGTGCGAGGAGGAGGAGGGCAGCCCGAAGTACCAGGTGATCAAGTTCCACGCGATCGCGCCGATCAGCGCGGCGAAGACCACTTGGAGCCCGCCCGGACCGCTCGGTGGATCGATGATGCCGCTGCCCACGGTGGCCGCCACCTCGGTGGAGATGAGCGCGCCGACCAGGTTCATCACCGCCGCCAGGGCCAGCGCCACCCGCGGGGTGAGGGCCTTGGTCGAGACGGCGACGGCGATGGCGTTGGCCGCGTCGTGGAAGCCGTTGGTGTAGTCGAACGCCAGCGCCACGATGACGATGACGATCAGCGCCAGGAAGAGCCCGTCCATGGGAGGGGTCAGGACTCCTTGACGGCGATCGTCTCGACGACGTTGGCCACGTGCTCGAAGGCGTCGGCCGCCTCCTCGAGCTGGTCGGCGACCTCTTTGAGCTTGAGGATCTCCAGCGCGTCGAACTCGCCGCTGTAGAGGCGCGAGATCAGCCGGCGGTAGAGCTTGTCGGCCTCGTTCTCGATCCGGTTGACCTCGATCCAGTAGTCGGAGAGGTCCTTGAGCGTCTTGAGCCGGGGCATCGCCTCGGCGGTCACCTGGGCGCAGCGCTGCAGGAGCGCGGTCTGCTGGCTCATCTCCGCCGGCAGGGTGCCCAGCCCGGTGAGGATCACCAGGTCCGCGGCGGCCTCGACGAAGTCCATGACGTCGTCGAGGTCGCTGGCCAGGTTGTAGATGTCCTCGCGGTCGAACGGCGTCACGAAGCTGGTGTTCAGCTGCCGGAAGATCGCGTGCGTCGTCTGGTCGCCGGTGTGCTCGAGCTCGCGGAGCTCCTTGGCCAGCTCGTCACGCCGGGCGTGGTCGTGGATGAAGTCCGAGAGGACGTTCGTCGCCTCCACGAGGTTCTCCGCCGAGGCGGTGAACAACGGGTAGAAGCTCGAGTCCTTGGGGGACAGGCTGAAGGGCACGCGGCGCTCCGGGGCAGACGGCAAGGGCGGACGGCAACTGTTGGTCACGCGGCCGTCGGGCAGCATAGGTGCCCGACGTTGACGCTTCGTTCACCCGCCCGTCGCTTCCTCCGGGCGTGTGTCGTCCGTGAGAGCGTCGATCAGGTCACCCCGCGCCCGGGCGACGCGGGAGCGGATGGTGCCGACGGGGCAGCCGGCGACCTCCGCCGCCTCGGCGTAGGACAGCCCCAGCAGTTGGGTGAGCACGAAGGCCTCGCGCCGGTCGACGTCGAGCCGGTCGAGCAGGTCGCCGACGACGGCACGCTCGCCCACGTGGTCGGTTCCGTCGTTGCCGGCCAGGGTCTCGAGGTCGGCGTCGTCCCGGACCAGGGAGAACGGACGGCGGCGCCGCGTGCGGAGGGCGTCGGCGCAGACCCGGCGGGCGATCGCGAGCAGCCACGTGCGCAGCGACGAGCGGCCCTCGAAGCGGTGCAGCGCGGCGAACGCGCGCAGGTAGGTCTCCTGCGCGAGGTCGTCGGCCGCCTGCGGGTCGCCGAGCGCCGCGCACAGCCGCCAGACGTCGGACTGCGTGGCCCGGACCAGCGCCGCCGCGGCGACCGGGTCACCGGCCACGGCGTCCGCCGCGAGCCGCTCGAGTTGCTCCACACCTCCACCTTCGCAGCCGGGTGCCGAAAAAGCCGGGATCGTGCGGGAACCCACGCCCGCTCGTCGACGACTACTGCACCATGCAGTGTCCTGTGTACCGCGAGGCGCTCTCCGCCCGGCTGGACGGAGAACCCCTCGGCGTGCCCGAGCGCGCGCTCGACGAGCACCTCGCCACCTGCCCGGCGTGCGCGGCGTGGGCCGACGACGCCGCGGTGGTCACCCGCCGCACCCGGCTGGCGCCCGCGCCCGTGGTTCCGGACCTGACCGCGCGGGTGCTCCAGGCGCTGCCGCGGGAGCTGCCCGGCACGGCCGCGGCCGCCCGCGCCCGGCTGACCGAGACCGCCCTGCGGCTGGCGCTGCTCGCCGTCGGCGTGACGCAGGCCGGCATCGCCTGGCCGGTCCTGGCCGAGGGCTCCATGAGCGCACCGGTGCACATGGCGCACGAGACCGGCGCCTGGAACCTCGCGCTGGCCGCCGCCTTCCTCGCCGTCGCGGCCGCGCCGCGGCTGGCCGCCGGGGCTCTGCCGTTCCTCGGCACGTTCACCGTGCTGCTCACCGTCGTCACCGTGCGAGACCTCGGCAACGGTCACGTGCCGGCCGAGCGCGCGGTGGCCCACCTGCTGCTCGTCGCCGGGGTGCTGCTGGTCGCCGTCATGGCGTGGCGCGGCCGGCGCCGGCGGGCCGCGGCGGCGCCCGTGCGCAGCCGGGTGGTCGCGTGAGGCGCCGCGCGGTCGCGCTGCTCATCGCCCTGCTCGGCGCCTGGCTGGCGTCGGGCGTCGTCCTGGCCGGTCCCGCGTCGGCGCACGCCGAGCTCGAGTCGACCAACCCGGAGGACGGCGCCCGCCTCTCGTCCGCGCCCGGCCAGGTCACGCTGCACTTCAGCGAGGGGGTGTCGCTCGGCGCGGGATACGCGCGGGTGCTCGATGCGCGCCAGCAGCGGGTCGACACCGGGGCGCCGAAGGTCGCCGGCGACGTCCTCACCATCCCGTTGCGCGACAACCTGCCCGAGGGCGGCTACCTGGTCACCTACCGGGTGATCTCGGCCGACTCGCACCCGGTGGCGGGCGCGTTCTCCTTCGCCGTCGGGAACGGACCGCTGATCACCGCGGGCGCGGGCGACGTCAGCGAGTCGACCGACCCGGGCGTGGCGGCGGTGCTGCCGGTCACCCGCTGGCTCGGTTACGCCGGCCTGGCGCTGGCCGTCGGCATCCCGGTGCTGCTCATGGTGTGCTGGCCCGCGGGCTGGAGCTCGGTGCGGCTGCGCCGGCTGAGCGAGGGCGGGGCGATCGCCGCCGCGCTGGGAGCGCTGGGCGCCTTCGCCGTCCAGGGGCCGTACGCCGCGGGCGCGGGGCTCGGGTCGGTGTTCGACACCGCACTGCTCGACACGACCGCCAGCACCAGCTACGGCGTCGTCCTCATGATCCGCACGCTGCTGGCGCTGTAC
>JAICUS010000341.1 GCA_025935735.1 Solirubrobacteraceae bacterium
CACTACGTCAACGCCCGGCGGACGCTGCGCAAGCTGCTCGACTGGCGGATCGTGCCGGTGATCAACGAGAACGACACGACCACCACCGACGAGATCTCCTTCGGCGACAACGACTTCCTGGCCGCGCAGGTGGCCGTGCTGGTGGACGCGGGGCTGCTGCTCATGCTCACCTCGACCGCGGGGCTCTACACGGCCGACCCGCGCGTGGACCCCGCCGCCCGGCTGATCGGGGCGGTGTCCGGCCCGCAGGAGCTCGAGGGGATGGCCATCGGCAGCGCGACCACGCCGCTCGGCTCCGGCGGCATGCGCTCCAAGGTGGTGGCGGCGGAGATGGCCACCGCCGCCGGCATCCCCACGGTGATCGGCAGCGGCTTCGAGCCCGGGCTGCTCGCGCGCGCCTGGGCGGGCGAGCCCGGCGGCACCCGCTTCGCCGGCCAGGCCGAGCGCCAGCCCTCGTTCAAGCTCTGGCTGCGCTACGCGAAGCCGCCGCAGGGCGCGGTGGTGGTCGACGCGGGCGCTGCGCGGGCGCTGCGCGACGGCGGCACGTCGCTGCTGCCGGTGGGCATCGTGTCCGTCGAGGGCGCGTTCGAGGCGGGCGACGCGGTCGAGGTGCGCGCGGACGCCGAGGTCGTCGGCAAGGGGATATCCAACTACTCCGCGGTCGAGCTGCGGCAGGTCATGGGGCTCAAGTCCGCGCAGGTGCGCGAGGTGCTGCCGCGGGCCACCGACGAGGCCGTGCACCGCGACTACTTCGTGTTGACCTGAGCAACCTCGGGTGTTGACGCGCCACCTCTCCGGATGAGAGGGTCGTGAGCGTGGAACGACACGGCGCAGAGACCTACTTCGTCGTCGGCGAGGGGCTGCTGGGGGAGAGCCTCGAGGGCCGCGAGGACGGCGACCGCAAGCTCGCCCGGGCGACCGCCGCGGCCGCGCCGCCCTTCCGCTTCTCCCGCATGGGCCCGAAGGGCACGAGCCGCCAGCTCGGGCGGCCGCTGCGGCTCAAGCTGGCGGCGGCGATGGCCGCCGGCGGGGGCGGCAACGGGAAGATCCCCGCGGGCTACACCTACCTCGGGCAGTTCCTCGACCACGACCTGACCTTCGACAAGACGACGGTCACGCTGGGCACGAAGATCTCGCCCACCCAACTGCTGCAGGGCCGCTCGCCGGCGCTCGACCTCGACTCGCTCTACGGCGCCGGCCCGGCGGACCCGGAGTCGGCGCGCTTCTACGAGGCCGACGGCCTGCACCTGCGGATGGGCAAGACCGTGGCGGCCGAGGGCGTGCCGTCCAAGCACGGGTTCGACCTCCCGCGCGGGTCCGGCAGCGGCGCCGCGGCGAAGCGGCGGGCCGTCATCCCCGACAAGCGCAACGACGAGAACCTCGCGGTCGCGCAGACGCACCTGGCGATGGTCCGCTTCCACAACCGGGTGGTCGACACGCTCCCGGCGTCCGTCCCGGCGGCGCAGCGGTTCGCCACGGCCCGGGAGCTCGTCACCAAGCACTACCAGTGGATGGTGCGGACCGACTACCTGCCGCGGGTGTGCGCGAAGGCAGTGGTCGAGGACGTGTTCAAGCACGGCCGCAAGGCGTTCGAGGTCGGCGCCGCGCCGACCGACGTGCCGACCATGCCGATCGAGTTCTCCGTCGGCGCGTTCCGGCTCGGGCACTCGATGGTGCGCCGCGCCTACAACTGGAACAGCCACTTCGACGACGGCGCGGGCACGCTCGACTTCCTGTTCACGTTCACCGCGACGAGCGGCGAGCTGGCGTTCGAGCCGCACCTGCTGAGCTCGTGGATCGCCGACTTCCGCCGGCTCTACGACTTCAAGCAGGCGGGCCGCGCCGACCTGGCCGTGCCGGCGGCCAAGTTCAACCGGGCGATGCGGATCGACACCCGGCTCGTCGTGCCGCTGAAGAACCTGCCGCCGGGCAGCTTCGGCGGGCCGGAGGTGCCGTTCGACGACCCGCGCGGCAACCTCGCCTTCCGCAACCTCGCGCGGGCGCGGATGCTCGCGCTCGCCACCGGCCAGCAGATGGCGACGTTCCTGAAGGGCAAGGGGGTGTCGCTGACGGCGCTGACCAAGGCGCAGATCCGCGACGGCCACGGCGGCGTGGAGCTCGACGGCCTGACCGCCAAGCAGCGGGATGCCCTGGTCAAGGACACCCCGCTGTGGTTCTACGTGCTGCGCGAGGCCGAGCTCAATGACGGCCGGCTGAACGGCGTCGGCGCCCGGATCGTGGCCGAGACGTTCCACCGGGCGATGCAGGGCTCCGAGCACTCGATCGTCCGCGACACCGCGTTCAAGCCGTCGCTCGGTCCGGACAACAAGACGTTCCGGATGGCCGACCTGCTGCTGTTCGCGTTCGAGGGGAAGAAGTCGCTGCTGGCGCCGCTCGGTTAGGCGGCCGCGGCTGCCTCGGCGATCATCTGCGCGTCCGGCGCGATCCGCGGCGCGGTGAGCGCGCCGACGACCAGGTTGAGCAGCGCCAGCCCGGCGGCGACCACCAGGCCGCGGTGATAGCCGGCGGTGAGCGCGTCGGCGGGCGCCGCGCCGCCGGCGATTGCGGCCGCCGCGCGTGAGGTCGCGGCCGTGGAGGCGATCGCGAGCCCGAGCGCGCCGCCGATCTGGAACGCGGTGGTGATGATGCCCGAGGCGGCGCCGACGTCCTCGGCGGGCACGTCGGCCACCGCGGCGATCTGGTTGCTCACGCCGACCAGCGGCAGGCCGAGGCCGAACACGACGAGCCCGGGCAGCAGGTCGGTCACGTAGCCCGCGTGGGCGCCGACTCGGGTGAGCAGCAGCAGGCCGGCGAGCCCCACCGCCGCGCCGGCCAGGAACGCCACCCGGGTGCCGAAGCGCGTCACCAGCTGCGCGCCGATCGTCGCCGAGGCGATCGCGGCGATGCCCATGGGCACGAAGTGCAGGCCGGCTTGGAGCGCGCTGTCGCGATGGACCTCCTGCAGGAACAGCGCGGTGAGGAAGAACATCCCGAGGAACGCGGCGCCGTTGAGCGTGAGCGCGACGGTGGAGGCGCTCAGCGCGCGCGAGCGGAACAGCCGCAGCGGCACCAGCGGGTCGGGCGTGCGGGCCTCGACCCGGACGAAGGCGGCCAGCAGGATCGCGGCCGCGCCGAACAGCCCGAGGACCTCGGCCGAGCCCCAGCCCGCCGGCCCGGTGCGGATCACCGCCAGCACGAGCGCGAGCAGACCGGCGGTGCCGAGCGTCGCGCCGGTGAAGTCGAAGCCGGCGCCGGGCGCCTCGCGCCGGCTCTCGTGGACGACGAGCGGGGCGGCGGCGAACGCGATCGCGGCCACCGGCAGGTTGACGAAGAAGATCCACTCCCAGCCCAGCGAGTCGACCAGCGCGCCGCCGGCCACGACGCCCAGCGTGCCGCCGATCCCGGCCAGCGCGCCCCAGATCCCGAGCGCCAGGTTGCGCTCGCGCCCGGCGGGGAACGTCACGGTGACGAGCGCGAGCGCCGCGGGAGAGAGCAGCGCCGCGCCGACGCCCTGGACGGCCCGGGCGGCGATCAGCACGCCCGCCGAGGGCGCGAGCCCGCCGGCCAGCGAGGCCGCGGCGAAGAGGCCCATGCCGGCGAGGAAGACGCGGCGGCGGCCGACCAGGTCGCTCACGCGCCCGCCCAGCAGCAGCAGCCCGCCGAACGCCAGCGTGTAGGCGTTCACGACCCACTGCAGCCCGGCCGCCGAGAAGCCGAGCGCGCCCTGGATCGAGGGCAGCGCGACGTTCACGATCGTCACGTCGAGGACGACCATGAACTGGGCCAGCGCCAGCACCAGCAGCGCGAGCCAACGCGATTGACCAGCTGAATTATTCACCTCGTGAACGGTCATGAAGCGGTACCATACGGGTCGACCGTGAATCATTCAACTGATGAATCATCTGTGGGCGCGTTGCCGCACGGCCTGGCGTCGCGGCCGGCGCTGCTGCTGCACAAGCTCGGCAACCAGCTGCTCGCTCGCGCCGAGGGGCCGCTGGCCGCGATCGGTCTGAGCGGCCGGCAGTACGTGGTCCTGGCGGTGATGGACTCGGACGAGCCCGACTCCCAGCTCGAGCTGGCGAACCTGTGCGGCCTGCTCCCGGCGCAGGTGGTGCCCGTGCTGGACGAGCTCGAGTCCCGCGGGCTGGTGGAGCGCCGCCGCTCGGAGTCCGACCGCCGCCGCTCCGTCGTGCGGATCACCGCGCAGGGGAGCGCGCTGCTGGCCCGCGCGGACGCGCTCGAGCGCTCGCTCAGCGACCTCATGTTCGGCCAGCTCGAGCCGGCAGCCCGCGCCGAGCTCGGCGACACCCTCCGGCTCGCGCTGGCCCGGGTGCTGCGCACCGAGTAGCCGCCGCTTCCGCCGCCGCCCATGCGAACATATGTTCGTGTCCGGCGAGGCCACGATCCTGCACGCCGACCTTGACTCGTTCTTCGCGTCGGTCGAGCAGCGCGACGCTCCGGAGCTGCGCGGGCGGCCCGTGGCGGTGGGCGGCGGGGTGGTGCTGGCAGCGAGCTACGAAGCCAAGGCCTACGGCGTGCGGACCGCGATGGGCGGCTGGAACGCCCGCCGGCTGTGCCCGGGGCTCGTCGTCGTGCGGCCGCGCTTCGAGGCCTATACCGAGGCCAGCCGGGCCGTGTTCGAGGTCTTCGACGACACCTCGCCCGCGGTGGAGGCGCTGTCGATCGACGAGGCGTTCATCGATGTGCGGGGGATGCGGCGCATCGCCGGCAGCCCCGCCGACATCGCCGCCCGCCTGCGCCGGCGCGTGCGCGCCGAGGTCGGGCTGCCGATCACCGTCGGGGTCGCGCGGACGAAGTTCCTGGCCAAGGTGGCGAGCGGGGTGGCGAAGCCGGACGGGCTGCTCGTCGTGGCCCCGGCCGGCGAGCTGGAGTTCCTGCACCCGCTGCCCGTCGAGCGGCTGTGGGGAGTGGGCGGCAAGACGGCCGCGAAGCTGCACGCCCACGGCATCACCACAGTCGGCCAGGTGGCGGAGCTGCCCGAGGGGCTGCTGATCTCGCTGCTGGGCAAGGCGGCGGGCCGCAAGCTCCACGCGCTGGCCCACAATCGCGATCCCCGCCGCGTCCTGCGCGGCGCGCGCCGGCGCTCCATCGGCTCCCAGCGCGCGCTCGGCCGCCGCGGCCCGCGGACGCTCGCGTCGCTGGACCCGACGGTGCTGGCGATCATCGACCGCCTCGGCCGCCGATTACGCTCCGCGGGGCGCCTCTGCCGCACGGTCGTCCTGCGGATGCGCTTCGACGACTTCGCGCGCGCCACCCGCTCGCAGACGCTCCCCGCCGCCACCGACCACACGCCCACGCTGGTCGCCGCCGCCCGCGAGCTGCTGACGGCCGCGATGCCCCTCGTCCGCGAGCGCGGGCTGACGCTGATCGGCTACTCGCTCACGAACCTGGCCGACGGCGGAGGCGTCCAGCTCGTCCTCCCGCTCGACCGCCGCCGCGGCCTCGACGAGGCGCTCGACGAGGTCCGCGAGCGCTTCGGCTCCAGCGCGATCACCCGCGCGGTGCTCCTCGGCCGCGACACCGGGTTCGTCATGCCGACGCTCCCGGACTGACCGCCGCGCCCGCGCCGCGCCCGCGCCGCGCGCGCTCACCGCCCGGCGCCTACGTGGCCGCCGGTTCGACCGCGCGGCTGAACACGAGCTCGCCGGCGACGCGGGTCTCCACCACGGACTCCTCGCGCGCGAGGGTGAAGAGGGCGCCGAGCGCGGCGGGCCAGTCGGGGCTCGCGGCGAGCACGGCCTCGAGCGTCGACTCGGCGGGCGGGCGGACGAGCATGAAGTCGGCTTGCTTGCCCGGCGCCAGGTCGCCGATCTCGTCGTCCATCCCGAGCGCGCGGGCGCCGGAGCTCGTGGCGAGGTGGAGCAGGTGGGCGGGGGACAGCGGGTGCCGGTCGTCGCACACCATCTGCAGCTGGTAGGCGGTCAGCCCCTCCTTGAACAGGCTGAGCCCGGTCCCGGCGCCGACGTCGGTGCCGAGCCCGAAGCGGACGCCGTGGCGCACGTGACGCGCCATGGGGAAGAGCCCGGAGCCGATGAACGCGTTGCTCGACGGGCAGTGGGCGACGCTCGCCCGCGCGGCCGCGATCCGGCGCAGCTCGTCGTCGGAGGGGTGGACGTTGTGCGCCAGCACGGCCCGGTCGCGCAGCAGCCCGGCGCGCTCGTAGGTCGCCAGGTAGTCGCCCGCGTCCGGGAACAGGTCGGCCACGACGGCGATCTCCCGGGGGTGCTCGTTCACATGGGTCGTCAGCAGCAGATCCGGCCGCACGCCGAGCAGCGCGCCGCAGGCGTCGAGCATCGCCTCGCTGCACGACACCGAGAACCGCGGGGTGACCGCGTAGCGCAGCCGGCCGCGGCCATGCCAGCGCTCGATCAGCGCCCGGCTCTCCTCGTAGGCGACCTCGGGCGTGACCTCGAGGTCGGGACGCAGGCGGCGATCCGACACCACGAGGCCGCTGGCGATCCGCAGCCCGCGCTCCTCGGCCGCCTCGAACAGCAGCGCCTGCGCGCCGGGGAAGTGCGCCCCGAACACGAGCGCGGTCGTCGTCCCGTTCGCGGCCAGCCCGCGCACGAACCGCCGCGCGGTCGCGCCCGCGTGGCCGAGATCGGCCATCCGCGCCTCCTCGGGCAGCGTCCGCTGGCGCAGCCAGTCGAGCAGCTCCAGCCCCATCGCACCGATGACCGCGACCTGC
>JAICUS010000595.1 GCA_025935735.1 Solirubrobacteraceae bacterium
CGCCGCCCCGGCCAACTGGCCGAGGCGATCGAGCTCCTCGATGGCGCCGCGGCGGACGACGAGGTACATCCGCAGCGGGTCCACGCGCTCAGCGTACGGACACCGTCCGGCTCGCGCTGGCCGCGCGGTGGGCCGCGTCGCCGGCCTTGTCGTATCGTCCGAGCGGTGCGTGCCTTCGCCTCCGACAACTACGCCCCCGTCCTGCCCGAGGCCCTCGCGGCCATCGCCGGCGCCAACCACGGCCATGCCATCTCCTATGGCGCGGACGAGGTCACCGCGCGGCTCCAGGACTTGGTGCGCGCCGAGTTCGGCGACGACGCGGCCGCCTTCCCCGTGTTCAACGGGACCGGCGCCAACGTCGTGTCGCTGCGGGCGCTGCTGCGGCCCTGGCAGGGCGTGATCTGCGCCGAGACGGCGCACCTCAACGTCGACGAGTGCGGCGCGCCGGAGGCGCTCGGCGGCATCAAGCTGCTGACCGTCCCGACGCCCGACGGCAAGCTCACGCCGGAGCTGATGGAGCGGCGGATCGTGCGCGTGGGGGACGAGCACGTCGTGCAGGCCGGCGCGGTGTCGATCACGCAGTCGACCGAGCTCGGCACGCTGTACACGCGCGAGGAGGTCGCGGCCATCGTCGCCTGCGCGCGCGCGCACGGGATGCGCGTCCACGTCGACGGCTCGCGGCTGGCCAACGCCGCCGCGTCGCTCGGCTGCTCCCTGCGCGAGGCCTGCGCGGGCGCGGACATCGTCTCCTTCGGCGGCACGAAGGTCGGGCTGCTGGCCGCCGAGGCGGTGATCGTGCTGAGCGCCGACCTGGCGCCGTCGCTGCCCTACCTGCGCAAGCAGTCGATGCAGCTCGCGTCGAAGATGCGCTTCGTCTCCGCCCAGCTGGAGGCGCTGCTCACCGACGAGCTGTGGCGGCGCGCGGCCGGGCACGCGAACGCGATGGCCCGCCGGCTGGCCGACGGCGTGCGCGAGCACGTCACGGTCACCCAGGCGGTCGAGGCCAACGCCGTGTTCGCGATCCTCCCTCCCGGCGCGGCGGAGCGCCTGCAGGAGCACTTCCGCTTCTACGTGTGGGACGAGCACACGGGCGAGGTGCGCTGGATGTGCGCGTGGGACACGCGCGAGGAGGACGTCGACGCCTTCGCGGAAGCGGTCGCGGACGTCGTCGCCGGCGCCGTTCGCTGACGGCGCCGGCGGCGCCCCCTACTCCGATGCACTACTTGGAGGTCCATAGAGTAGCGCGTTCTTCGCTTCTTCTTCGCCTCCCGCTCCGTTCGCCTTAGATTCAGGGGCGTTACTACGCGCCGTGACGAAGCGCGTGGTCAGGCGCAGGGTCCGCCGGCGCCCGCCGGCCGTCCCGGCGCGACCCCGGCGCGTGGGACCGCTGACCGTCCTGCTCGTGCTGGGCGCCGCGGGCGGGGTCGTGGCCGCGGTGCTGGTGGTCGGCCGCCCGGCGCCAGCCGTCCAGGTGTCCACGCGCACGGCGACCGTGACCCGCGGCGTCGTGCAGACGATCGTCTCCGGCAGCGGCAACCTCGCGCCGGCCCGCCAGCAGGACGTCGACTTCTCCACGAGCGGCCGGGTCACCCACATCTACGTCCACGCCGGCGAGCACGTGGACAAGGGCGACCTGATCGCGCGCCTGGACTCGTCCACCCAGGCGGTGGCGGTGGACAAGGCGAACGCGGACCTCACCGACGCCGAGGACGCGCTGGTGAAGGCCGAGGCGACGCCCACCCCGACGCCGACGCCCACGGCGCAGCCCAAAGCGGCGGTCCGGCCGCGGCCGACGGCGACCGCCCAACCCTCTTCGGGCGGCTCGACCCAGAGCGTCGCGTCGGCGGAGGCGAACGTGGAGAGCGCGCAGCTGGCGCTCAAGCAGGCCCAGGACGACCTGGCCGCGACCGAGCTGCGCGCGCCGATGTCCGGCACGGTGGCCGAGGTCAACGGCGCGGTGGGCGACATGGCCGGCTCCTCCTCGTCGGCGGCGAGCTCGTCCGCCGGCGGCTTCGTCGTCCTCGCCGACCTGCACCGGCTCAAGCTCGACGTCTCGCTCGGCGAGTCCGACATCGGCAAGGTCCGCAAGGGCCAGTCCGCCACCGTGACCGTCAACGCGGCCTCGGGCGAGAAGGCGGCCGCGCACGTGAGCTCCATCAGCGTCCTGGCCGCCTCGAGCAGCACGGGCACGGGGGCGGTCAGCTATCCGGTCGAGGTCACGCTCGACCAGCGGGCCGCCGGCGTCAAGCCGGGGATGAGCGCGACCGCGGACATCGTCGTCGCCCAGGCGTCGGGGCTCGTGGTGCCGAGCCAGGCGCTGCGCGGGAGCACCGTCACCGTGCAGCGCGCCGGCCGGCGCAGCACGCGGACCGTGGAGACCGGGGTGGTGGGGGACAGCGACACGCAGATCGTCGCCGGGCTGAAGGCGGGCGACCGGGTGATCGTGACCTCCACCGCGGCGACGGTCGGCGCGGCCGCCTCGCGGATCGCGCAGAACGGCGGCGGCGGGTTCCGCGGCGGCTTCGGCGGCGGCGGCTTCCGCGGCGCGGCGGGGTTCGGCGGGCCGCGCGTCGTGGTGGGACCGGGCGGATGACCCCGGTCATCGAGCTGCGCGACGTGTCGCGCGTGTACCGGATCTCGGAGAGCTTGACGGTGAACGCGCTGGCCGGCGTTTCACTGCGGATCGAGCGCGGCGAGTACGTGGCGATCATGGGCAGCTCGGGGTCCGGCAAGAGCACGCTCATGCACATCCTCGGCTGCCTCGACGCGCCGACCGCGGGCGCATACCGGCTCGACGGCGCCGACGTGCGCGACATCGGCGAGGACGACCTCGCGGACCTGCGCAACCGCCGCATCGGCTTCGTCTTCCAGGCGTTCAACCTCGTCCCGCGCAGGAGCGCGCTGGCCAACGTCGAGCTGCCGCTGCTCTACGCCGGGATGGCCCGGGCGGCGCGGCGGGCGCGGGCGGCCGACGCGCTGCGCTCGGTCGGGATGGAGGACCGGATGCACCACCTGCCGTCCGAGCTCTCCGGCGGCCAGCAGCAGCGGGCGGCGATCGCCCGCGCGGTCGTGGCCAACCCCTCGCTCGTGCTGGCCGACGAGCCGACCGGCAACCTCGATTCCCACTCGACCGGCGAGGTGCTGGACGTCTTCGCCCGGTTGAACGGCGAGGGCCGGACGATCGTGCTGATCACCCACGAGGCCGACGTCGCCGCCGAGGCCGGCCGGGTGATCCGGCTCGCCGACGGGGCGGTCGTGGAGGACGTGCCGGCATGAACGCCGCGGAGACGCTGCGGATCGCGCTCGGCGGCATCGCGGCGAACAAGCTGCGCTCGGGGCTGACGATGCTCGGGATGACGATCGGCGTCGCCGCGGTGATCGTGCTCGTGGCGGTCGGCGAGGGGTCCAAGCGGGCGGTGCAGGCGCAGATCGACGCGCTGGGGACGAACGTGCTGCTCGTGCAGGCGTTCGGCGGGCGCTTCGGCCCCGGCGGCGCGGCGGTCGGCGTCACGTTCGACGA
>JAICUS010000875.1 GCA_025935735.1 Solirubrobacteraceae bacterium
ACGGTACGCGCACGGGCGTCGCAGCAGCCTGAGGCACCGCGCAGTGCGGTCGAGTGGCGTCCGCTGGGGTCAGGGGGGTACCGGCACCATCGGGTCATGGTCTGACCGCGCTCCGCGAACGACCCTCCGCATGTGCCGCTGCATGCCGCATTCGATCTCGCTGCCCTGCACTCGACGACCCCGCGGCCCGGGGCGTCACGGCGTGGCGCCGCCCGCACTGCCCTCACCGCGGTCCTGATCGCGGTCACGCTGCTGCTCGCGCTCGGCTCGACGGGCGTCCTCGCGGCGACCACGGTCACGCCGAAGTGCGACGCCACGAACCTGCGGACCGGCCCCGGCACGACCTACGCCAAGAAGACCAGCGTCGACATCGGCGCAAAGCTGAACGTCGTGACCACGGTCACCGGCGGAAGCTGGTCGGCGACGTGCGGCACCGCGATGTCCGGGACCGGCTGGTACAAGATCAGCCAGATCAACGGCCGGAGCGTCTCGTCGCTGTACGGCGTGACCTACCTCTACGGCGCCAGCAAGCTCTTCACGATCCTCGCGACCCCGACCGCCACCCCGACGAAGGCTCCCACCGCTGCCCCGACCGCAGCTGCCAGCACGGCACCCACGTCGGCCCCATCGGCGGACCCTGGCGCGACACCGGACCCCGGCGCGACCACCGACCCGAGCTCGCCTGCCCCGTCGATGACCCCCTCGCCGACGGCGACCCCCGCGCCGACGGCGACGCCGGCGCCCACGCCGTTCCCGCCGCTGACCTTCCCGAAGAGCCCGATCACCCTGGCGTCGACGATCACGATCTACGGCCGCGGCTACGGCCACGGCGTCGGGATGTCGCAGTACGGCGCCTACGGCCGGGCGCTGGATGGCCAGAGCGCGGCCCAGATCATGGCCACCTACTACAAGGGCACCACGCTCGGGACCATGGCCAACAGCCAGGTCCGAGTGCTCGTCCTCCAGAGCTTCAAGGCGACCTCGACGACGCCGGCGCAGGTGTACGGCCGTGGCGCGACGTGGACGGTCGACGGCGTCGCCGCCACGTTCCCCGCCGACGCCCGGCTGCGATTCACGCCGACCGTCTCGGGGTCGACCACCACCTGGAAGATCACCGTGACCGCCGCCGACGGGACGGCCCTCTACAGGGGCGCGGCCCCGAGCAGCATCCGCGTTCGCTCCCGGAGTGGCACCACCCTCCAGCTCTGGTCGACGCCCTCCGCCTATGACCGCTTCCGCGGCGTGCTTCGGCTGATCGGCAAGACCGACGGCACCACGACGGTCAACGTCGTCAACGAGCTGCCGATCGAGTCCTACCTGCGGGGCGTCGTGCCGGCCGAGATCCCGGCGAGCTGGCCCGTCGAGGCCGTGAAGGCCCAGGCGATCGCCGCCCGCTCATACGCGGCCAACCACCGGCACCCGGGCTCCGGCAGCTTCGACTTCCACAACGACACCCGCTCGCAGATGTACCTCGGCGTCCTGGCCGAGAAGAGCGCCAGCAACTCGGCCATCAGCGCCACTGCCGGCAAGGTCGTCCTGACCTCGACCGGCAGCGTCGCGAACACGATGTTCTTCTCGTCGGACGGCGGCTGGACCGAGAACAACGAGAACGTCTTCGTGTCCTCCACAGGCGCCA
>JAICUS010000283.1 GCA_025935735.1 Solirubrobacteraceae bacterium
GCCCCCCCGCCCCCCCCCCTCCCCCCCGGCCCCGCGGGGGGTCCCACCCCCTTCGTGCCCCCCCCACAACGGGGGTCCCACCCCCCGCAGGTCACTCAGGCCGAGCCTCCCACGCCGCCCGCGCCCGGCAACGGCGGCGGCAACGGCCACACGACCGCGCCGCCGCCTCCCGCCCCGCCCGCGCCGCCGCGCTCGACCTCGCCGGTGAAGGCCGCCGCGCCGCAACCGCCGGCGCCGATCCCGCGGATCGCCAAGACGATGGTTCACGGCGCGGTGCCCCCGGCCCAGTCCCCGGCCGCGCCGCCCGAGCACGAGCCGGCCACGATCGTCCTGCGCCTGCCGGAGGGCGACCCGGCCAAGGGCGAGACGCTGCATCAGCAGGTCGAGCCGGGGCTGCGCGAGCGCGTGCTGGCGCTCGTGCGCAACCAGAGCGGAATCGTCGACAACTACGACCTGCGCGTCGAGGGCATGCCCGACGACTGGTGGTCGATCTATCCCGGCACGGTCTACCTCGTCCCGTTCGGCTCCGGCGGCACCTACGAGCAGGAGGTCGAGGTCCACCTGCACCCGCCCAAGAGCCCGCTGGCCGAGGCCAAGGTGTGGGACCTGCGCGTGGTGGCGCAGTCGAAGGCGCAGAGCCGCGAGGCGGCGTCCGCGCCGCTGGCGCTGCACGTCCTGCCCTACATCGAGACGGTCACCACCCTGCGGCCGCAGCGCAGGAAGGGCCGGCGCAAGGCGGACTTCGACGTCACGGTGACCAACAAGGCCAACGCGCCGGTGCTGGTGGCGCTGGAGGGCGAGGACCCCGACGGCGAGCTGCAGTTCGGCTTCAACCGCCCGCCGCAGGAGATCCCGGCGGGCGCGGCGGTCGCGTCGCAGATGCGGGTCAAGCCGCCCAAGCAGATCTGGATCGGCCGCCCGCAGGACCGGCGCCTGGAGGTCAAGACGATCACCGGCGAGGAGGCGGTCGAGCGCGCCGCGGCCGACCCGCTGGCCGCCGAGGTGCTCGCCCAGCCCGGCGGGTTCCGCCGGCGCGGCCTGCTGCGCCGGCGCGTGCCGGACGTCCCGGGCGTCTACCCGCCGCGCGTCTACCGGCCGCAGCTCTATCCGCCGGGCGCCACCATCGGCCCGGGCGGTCTGCAACTGCGCATGCCCAAGCTGCAGGCGCCGCACGTGCAGGGGCCGCAGATGAAGCAGGTGCAGCTCAAGCCGCCGCAGCAGCTCAAGCTGCCCGGCCGCGGTGGCGGGTCCTCGGCGCCGGCCGCGCCGCTGCTGCCCACCCAGGGCGTCTTCCGCCAGAAGGGCTGGATCCCGTGGTGGGCGGTGCCGCTGCTGATCGCGATCGTCGCGCTGCTGCTGCTGCTCTACAAGCTCTCGCCGCAGAAGGTCGTCGTGCCGCAGATCGTCGGCCAGCGCTCGGCGTTCAAGGCCGAGGAGAAGCTGACCAACGCGAAGCTCAAGCTCGACCCCGCGCAGAAGAAGCAGCTCGACGCCAAGGTCCCGCCCGGGACGATCATCGGGCAGACGCCGAAGGCGGGGAGCAAGGCCGCCAAGGGCGATACGGTCGCGGTGCTCGTGGCCGTGGCCTCGGCCAAGGTGAACGTGCCCAACATCGTCGGGCTGACCGCGGGCGACGCCGAGAAGGCGCTACGGGCCAAGAACCTCACGCTCGGCCAGGCGTCGCCGCAGCCGATCGACCCGGCGGGCAAGATCTCCAGCCAGATCCCCGCGGCCAACGAGGTGGTCAAGCAGGGGACGCCGGTGAACATCTTCTATCCGAACCCGGCGGCCAACAAGGGCAAGGCGTCACCCACGCCCAAGGGCAAGGGGAACGGCAAGAAGGGCGGCGCGGCCGCGGCGGCCGCGGCCGCGGGTGCCGCCGGCGCGGGGGCGGCCGACATCGTCGTGCCGGCGGTCGCGGGAGCCAAGCTCGACGCGTTCGCGAAGACCGTCGCCGACAAGGGCATCGTCCCGGTGGAGCTCAAGCAGTTCAACGACGCTCCCGTCGGGACCCTGTTCGCCACCGACCCGCCCGGCGGGACGAAGGTGGCCAAGGGCGCGCACGTGAAGCTGCTCGTCTCCGTCGGCCAGCCGCACGTGATCTTCTCCAACGGCAAGGACATCAAGCAGATCGACGGGGCGACCGGCAAGCCGCTGGACCCGGTGGCCGACGGGCCGCAGGCGGAGAGCCAGCCGACCTACAGCGCGGACGCCACCCACGTCGCCTACGTCGCCGACGGCCGGATCATGCTCGAGGACCTGACCAAGAAGAACGCCGCGGCGGTGCCGCTGACCCCGGCGGGCGACTTCTACTCGGACCTCGCCTGGGCGCCGACGGCCGACGTCAACGCGCTGGCGATGTCGAAGACCAACGGCGACCCGGCGACGGCGACGGACTCGGACCTGTGCCTCGCCCAGATCACCAAGGATGCGCTCGCGCCCAAGTGCTTCGCCGAGCCGGACTTCTCGGTGAGCCGCGCGGTCCACTGGGCGCCGAACGGCCGGTCGATCCTGGCGTTCGGGCTCAAGAACGACGCGAGCGCGTTCGGGATGGTGCGCTGGCGGCTGCGCAGCGGCAAGCCGGCGTTCTCCACCGACCCGGCGGACTGGGGCAAGGGCCACTTCGTCACCGACCTCTCGCAGAAGGGCAAGGGGGCGATCGACGCCGAGATCTCGCCGGACGGCAAGCAGCTGGCGGTGGTGGCCAACTTCGGCACCGGCGCGTTCCGGCTGTGGCTGGCCAAGGACCCGAACGACTTCCTGCTCACCAACGCCACGCTGACCCCGGTGCGGGCCTGCAAGCTGGCGTGGCGGGGGGACAGCCAGGAGCTGATGGTCATCCAGTCCTCGGCGACCTGCGGCGAGGAGGTCGGCTCGCTCGTCCGCGTGCCGGTGAACTCGGTGCGCGACGAGAAGACCCTCAACCCGTCCGCCAACGACCCCTCCTACCAACCGGTCAACATCGGGGGCTGAGTGGTTCCGCGCGGAGGTACGTGCGTCGACTGGGGGTCGCTGGCTCCGCCTGGCAAGAACGCAGACCCGCAGGAATCCCTCTGGGATTTCAAGTGGTCGAGGACACAGCCAGGCGGTGGTCAGCGGCCGCCAGGCGGCGTGCGTATCTTCGCGGGGGACCACTAGTGCTGTGCCGCACCTGCCGGCGCCAGCTCGAGCGCGACGCGAGCTACTGCGGCAGTTGCGGCACACCGCTGAACGGGGCCAGTGAGCCGTTCGAGCTCGTCCTGGGCGATGCCACGCGGGTCCCGGTCGTGTCCGAGATGACCATCGGCCGGGCGCCGGGGGCGACGCTGGTGCTGGCCGACCCGACCGTGTCGCGCCTGCACGCGCGCATCAGCGCGGGCGGGGAGCTCTCCGACGCGGGGTCGTCGCACGGCACGTGGCTGGACGGCGTGCGGGTGACGGGGCCCTCGCCGCTGCACGACGGCGCGCTGATCCGGCTCGGCGACGCCGAGCTGCGGGTCGAGCGCCGGCGCGACGCGGCCGAGGCGGGGCGGACGATCGTCGTCCGGCCGGGCGCGTCGCTGCTGGTGCCGTCGGTCGGCGCGCCCGACATGAGCGCGCCGGCGACGCAGTTCGGCGTCAAGCCGCGCGTGCGCTCGGGGTACGCGTTGAAGCGGCTCGACGCGAGCGAGGGGATGCGCCGCTGGGTGCTCCGGGACCTGCACACCGGGACCTTCCTGCGGCTGAGCGACAACGACGCGGCGCTGTTCGAGCAGCTGGACGGGACGCTGTCGCTGGTCGAGCTCGTGGGGTTCGCCGAGCAGCGCTTCGGGGCGAGCGGGCCGGCGCGGCTGGCCCGGCTGCTGTCGGACCTGGGCGAGCGCGGGTTCCTCGCGGGGGTCGAGGCCGGCGGCCGGCCGGCTGCCGCGGCGCCTTCAGGGCGTCTGGCGCGGCTGTTCAAGCCGCGCGAGAAGGTGGTGCCCGGGGTCGGCGAGTGGTTCCAGCGCCTCTACCGCCACGGCGGCTGGATCTTGTTCACAAAACCGTTCCTGTTCACGTTCACGATCCTGATCGCAGCCGGGTTGGTCGCGTTCGTGGCGCTGATCGTGCGGCGCTACGGCACGCCGTTCGTGGTCGCGAGCCATTTCGGCTGGGGCGGGCTGGTCTTCCTGCTGGGGCGCTTCGCCGTGGTTTCTGTGCACGAAACTGCGCACGGTCTGACCATGGCCTCGTTCGGGCGGCGGATCGAGCGCGCCGGGTTCAAGCTCATCGCGATCTTCCCCTACGCGTTCGTGGACACCTCGGAGGCGTGGTTCGAGCCGCGGCGGCGGCGGATCTTCATCTCGGCGGCGGGACCCTGCTCGGACTTCACGGTCGCCGGCGTCTTCTCGCTGTGCGCCTGGCTGCTGCCGCCCGGCACGATCCGCGACATCTTCTTCAACCTGGCGTTCGCGGGATACGTCGGCGGGTTCTTCAACCTGAACCCGTTCATCGAGCGCGACGGCTACCACATCCTCGTCGACGTGCTCGGCGAGCCTGGCCTGCGGCGCCGGGCGCGCGAGCAGCTGGCGCGGCGGCTGCGCGGCGAGGGCGCGGAGACCGACTCGCCCGTGCTCGCGCGCTACGGGATCTGGGGCGTGGTCTGGTCCGGGGTGGCGGCCTGCTTCGCCATCGCCATGTCGCTGCGCTACGAGAAGGTGTTCCTCGAGCTGGCGCCCAAGGCGGTCGTCTACGGCGTGATGGCGACGCTGTGGGTGGCGTTCTTCCTGCCGGTCATCGTCGTGTTCGCGCGCCCGCTGCGCCAGCGGGGGCGCGGCGGCGTGCCCGCCGAGGTCTGACATGGCCGCCTCGGAAGCCGACGTCGCCGCGAAGCTGATCGAGCGCCTGCTCGCCGACCCGGCGTTCCGCGCCCGGTTCCGCCGCGACCCGGCCGGCGCGTGCCGCGAGGCCGGCCTGGAGGAGCTCGCCCAGGAGATGTCGCTCGGCGGCGGCAAGGCGATGTACACGCTCGACATGCGCGAGTCCAAGTCGAGCCTGGCGGGCGTGATGATGGCCGCCGCCATGGAGGGCGTGGGGATCTACGAGCTCACCGAGAACGTCCTCCCCCACCTCGAGGAGGTCCCCGGCCACATCGCCGACGTGCTCTCGCGCGTAGACCTCCCGGCGATCCACCACGGAGGCGGCGGCGCCGCCGCGCACGCCGGCGCCGCGGCACCCCCCGCGAACGGCGGCGGGGTAGGAGACGCAGCCTCGTCCGTGCCGACTCCGCCGGCCGCCACGCCCGACCAGCACGCGGACGCCGCCGCCGGGTCGTCCTCCGCGGCCGACGGGTCATCTTCCGCCGCCGGCTCGTCGCCCGCCGCCGCGTCGTCATCTCCCCCCGCCGGGTCGGGCCCCGCGGCGTCGGCCTCCCCCGGCGCGTCGTCGTCCGCCTCCCCCGCGGAGTCGTCTTCGGGCGGCGGCTCCGGCGCCGCGGGCGGGTCGACCGCCGCCTCCGCCGGATCGTCAGCCTCCCCCTCGGGGGGATCGTCTTCGGGTGCCGCCGACGCCGCGACCGGCCGTCGCGGCGGGGGCTCGCGCGGCGGCGGCCATCACCCCCGTGGCCGGGGCGGGTCGCGCGGGGCCGCTCCGCCCGAGGTGTCCCGCGGCAAGTCTTCGGCGGCGAAGAAGGCGGCGAAGAAGATCGCGGAGTCGCTCTCCCCGCGGGCGGCGCACAAGCAGGCGGCGTCCGACGCGGCCGCGGCGCTCGACTCCCAGACGACGGGGCTGCCGGAGAGCTCGGACCTGCCGGCGGCGGGCGGCTCGGCCGATGCCGCCGCGCCGCCCACCCCGCCGGAGCTCGGCGGCACGCCGCCGCCGGCGGCGGCTGCTGCCGCGGCGGCCGGGGCGCCGCCGGCCGACACCACCGTGGTGCCGGGCGGCGGCGAGGCGACGCTGCCCGACTCCGCGCACGCGAGCCTGCAGTCCACGGACGCGACGGCGCCGCCCGAGGCGGCTCACCATGCGGCCGCCGCCGTGGCCGACGCTCCGCAGGGCGGGGGTGCGCGGCACGCCATGGACCCGAGCCAGTTCGGCCAGGGCGGGACGGGCGGCCCGCCGGACGCCGAGGCCGTGGCGCTGCTGCACAACAAGAACGTGATCCTCGACGCGCAGGGGATCGCCGACATCCGGGGCGGGCGGATCGACCCGCGGGTGGTCGGCGTGCTCACGAAGCTCAGCCACGAGCACAAGCTCACGATCTCGTCGATCTCGTCGGACCACCCGCGGTTCACCACGGGCGGCTCGGTGTCCAACCACTACCTGGGCCGCGGCGTGGACATCGCCGCGATCGACGGCCACATCGTCGACGCCGGCAACCCGATCGCGCGCGAGGTGGCGAGCGAGCTCTCCTCCCTGGAGCCGGAGATCCGGCCGAACGAGATCGGCTCGCCGTGGGCGATCTCCGGGCCCGGCTACTTCACCGACGCCGCCCACCACAACCACCTGCACATCGGCTTCAAGCAGCCGATCGCGCCCGATTGGCGGCCCCCGGCCGACGTAGCCGCGCCGGGCGACACCGCAGCGACCGCCGGCGCGGGCGCGGGGAAGGCGGTCGCCGCGGCGTCCGGCGCTCCGCCGGCGACGAGCGCGGCAGCGGGCACGGCACCCGTCACCGCTCCGCCCGAGGCCGCCGTGGCGCCTCCGGCGGCCGCCGCCGCCACGCCGCCGCCCCCGGTCGCGACGCCGCCCGCCGCGGCTCCGCCGGCCGAGCCCGCCGGCCGCAGCTCCCAGGCGTTCCTGAAGGCGCTGGATCCGAAGTCGCAGGCGCCGGCGCACGGTCAGTCGCAGGCGTTCCTCAAGGCGGTCGATCCGCAGGCCGCGGCGGCGCAGCCGGCCACCGCGGCGCCGGGCGCCGCGCACCTCGACGCCGCCACGCCGGGCGCCACAGCCGAGGCGGCGGCGTCGTTTACGGATACGACCTATCCGGGGGACGATGCGTCGCAGGCGCAGATCGCGGCGTGGATGGCGGCCGAGGCGCAGAAGCGGGGGTTGCCGCCGCAGTTGCCGGTGATGGCGTCCTTGGTGGAGTCGGGGGTGAAGAACCTCAACTTCGGTGATCGTGACTCGGTCGGGTTTTTCCAGATGCGCGTGGGGACGTGGAATCAGGGCGCCTATGCGGGGTTTCCCGATCATCCGGAGTTGCAGGTCAAGTGGTTTCTCGATCAGGCCGAGGCGGTCAAGGCGCAGCGGATCGCGCGGGGGGAGTCGGTCAGCGATCCGCATCAGTTCGGTGACTGGATCGCCGACATCGAGCGCCCGGCCGAGCAATACCGCGGCCGCTACCAACTGCGCCTCGACGAGGCCAACGGGCTGCTCGCCCAGGCGCACCCCGCCGCCGCGGCACCCGCCGCAGCGGGGGTGGCGCCGACGCCGGGCGCGGCGGCGGTGGCCGACGCCGCGGTCGCGCCCGCCGCCGCGGGCGGCGGGGCGAGTCCGCTGGGTGCGGCGGCGTTGCGGGTCGCGGAGACGCAGAAGGGTGTGCGCGAGATCGGGTCC
>JAICUS010000747.1 GCA_025935735.1 Solirubrobacteraceae bacterium
GCCAGCCCACGCTCGACCTGGCTCAAGAACGGGTGCGACAGCCCCGCGCGCTGGCCGAGCGCCTTGAGCGTCAGCCCGCGCTCGCGCCGCAGCGCCCGCACCTGCGCACCCAACCGGCTTCCACCGTTCTGTGAGGTGGTTTCACTAAACACCGTCTTCCAGACTAACGCGTCAGTCAGCGCAGACTGACGCGCCGGGTTCAGCTGGCGAACAATCGCGGGTCAGGCCGCGCGGCGCAGGCGGTCGGCGACGTCCTCCGCCGACACCGAGAGCGCCCGCATGGCGAGCGCCTCGACGCTGCCGGCGTAGCGCACGCGCCCGCCGGCCAGCAGCGTGAGCACGGACGCGAGGCCTTGGAGCTCGTCGAGCCGGCGGGTCGCCCAGACGACGGCCGTCCCGGAGCGCGCGTGGCTGGAGACCAGCGCGCGCACCGCGGCGCACGTGGCCGGGTCCACGCCGGCGGGCGGCTCGTCGATCAGCAGCACGTCCGGGCCGGTGAGCAGCGCGCGGGCGAACGCGAGCCGCAGCCGCATCCCCGGCGTCCACGCGCGGATCGGCCCGTCGCCCGCGCGGGCGAGGCCGACCTGCAGGAGCACGGCGCGGGCGCGGTCGGCCGCGGGGCCCGCGGCCATGCCGTGCAGGCGGCCGGCGAAGACGAGGTCCTCCAGGCCGGAGAGGCGCTCCGACGGCGCGCCGTCGGCGCTCACCAGCCCGACGCGCCCGCGCAGCTGGGGCGAAGCGGCCGGGCGCCCGAGCACGGTCGCGCTGCCGGCGGTGGGCGGCAGCTGGCCGGCGAGCAGGCGCAGCAGCGTGGTCTTGCCGGCGCCGGCGGGGCCGATCAGCCCGTGCACCTCGCCGGCGGCGACGGTCAGCTCGACGTCCGCCAGCGCCCGCCGCGGCCCGAAGCGGCGCTCCAGGGAGCGGACTTCGATGACACCGCGGTCGCCGCGTTTCATGGCAATTCCCGATCATCTGCGCTTCGGCGGGGCCGGGACCTGGCCGGAAGTCGAGGCTGGATAACCTCGCGGCCGCATGCGGACCGACACGGAGGAGCGCGCCCTCGCGGCGCTGGACGGCGAGGCCCTGGCGCGCGACGCCGCGGCGCTCGTCCAGGTCCCGAGCGTCACGGGCGACGAGCGGGCGGCGCTCGAGCGCCTCGCCGAGCTCGCGGCCGCCGCCGGCCTCGAGGCCGAGCTGCACCACCACGACCTCGCCGCCCTGCGCGCCCATCCGGGCCATCCGGGCGAGGAGGCGCCGCGCGAGGAGCTGTGGGGGCTCACCGCCACCGTCGCCGGCGGCGCGCCGCTGCGCATCTGCCTGAACGGCCACGTCGACGTGGTCGGACCGGGGACGATCCCCTGGCGGCTGGGGCCATGGTCGGGGGCGCTGGAGGACGGCCGCGTGCACGGCCGCGGCGCGGTCGACATGAAGAGCGCCGTCGTGGCCGCGCTGCACGCGCTGGCCGCCGTCCGGGCCGCCGGCGACCCGGCGGGCACGCCCGAGCTCGTGCTCCAGGCGGTGTCCTCGGAGGAGGACGGCGGGCTGGGCACGTTCGCCGCGCTCGAGCGCGACGCCGCCTTCGACGCCGCCCTGCTGCCGGAGCCGACCGCGCTGACCGTGGTCTGCGCCCAGGCCGGCGCGCTGACCTTCAAGGGCGTCGTCGCCGGCCGCTCGGCCCACGCCGCGGAGCGGCTCGCGGGCTGCTCGGCCATCGACCGCTACATGCGCGTCCACGCGGCCCTGGGGGAGCACGAGCGCCAGGTCAACACCGACGTCGCCCACGCGCTGATGCGCGAGCTCGAGCTTCCCTACCCGCTGCTCGTCGGCCGCCTGAGCGCCGGGACCTGGTCGAGCCAGGTCCCGGACCGCCTGGAGTTCGAGGGCCGCCTCGGCCTGCCGGTCGGCGCCGCGCTGGCGGAGGCGCGCGCGGCGCTGCAACGCGCGGTCGACGAGGCGCTCGACGACGGCGAGCCCGGCTGCCCGCTCACCTGGGAGGGCGGCGCCTTCGCCTCCGGAGAGACGCCGGCGGACCATCCGTGGGTGCGGACCGTCCGCGGCGCCCTTTCGGACGAGCTGGGAGCCGAGGCCAGGCTGGCCGGCGTGCCCTGGGGCGCGGACTTCCGTCAGTTCACCGCACGCGGGATCCCGGCGGTGATGGTCGGGACCACGGGGATCGAGTTGGCGCACGCGGTCGACGAGTGGGTCGACGTGGCGCAGCTGGTGACGGTGGCGCGGACGATCGTCCGCGCCGTGCTGCGGGCCGGGGTCGCGGCGTCGTAGGCGCCGTGCCGGGGCCGGCGAACTGCGGCTGGGTAGGGAAGTGGTCCCTTCGGAGCGGCCCGGGCGGGTCGGGTGATCGCGTTCGAATCCCGACTATTCCGGTTGAGTCACTTTAGGCACCTATAGGGTGCCTAGATTCACACACGCGAAAGAGGTGCATCGTAGAGGCGTGCGGGCATGATCGATTCTCGCTGCCGGCGCTGGCAAACGCGCACACTCGACCCTCGCGGCCGACCCAGGGCCGACCGCTTCCCTACCCAGCAGCAGTTTGCTGAGCC
>JAICUS010000349.1 GCA_025935735.1 Solirubrobacteraceae bacterium
GCCGGGCATCATCGGGCTGCTGCTCGCCGCACCGCTGGTCAGCCAGCTCGAGCACGGCACGCACCGGCTGGACTGGACGCAGAGCATCACCCGCCGCCGCTGGCTGGCCGGCAAGCTCGGCCTGGCGGTCGCCACGGCCGTCGCCGCCGCCGTCGTCCTGACGCTGCTCATCACCTGGTGGCGGGCGCCGTTCGTCCACTTCCAGGGCCGCGTCAGCAACACCACCTACGACTCCGAGGGCACCGTCGTGGGCGCCTACGCCGTCTTCGCGCTCGGCCTGGCCGCGGCCGTCGGCGCCGTGTGGCGGCGCGCGGTGCCGTCGTTCGTGGTGGCGTTCGCCGCGTATTTCGCCACGCGGCTGTTCGTCGACACGTTCCTGCGCCAGCGGCTCGTCACGCCGGTCAGCCGCACCTACCCCCTTAAGGGCGGCCCCGACCTCAACACCGCCTGGGTCCTCTCGCAGAACCCGGTCGGCCTCCACGGGCAGGCGATCAAGGGCATCTCCTGCCCGCACAACGCCGGCGGCCCGTGCCAGCTCGCGCAGCCGTTCGACAAGATGCACGTCGTCTTCCACCCGGCGAGCCACTTCTGGGCGCTCCAGATCCGCGAGACCGCGCTGTTCGGCCTGACCGGGCTGGCCCTGCTCGGCTTCGCCGCCTGGTGGACGGCCCGCTCCTGAGCTTCGCCGGTCAGCGCCCGCGGACCGCCCGCCGCGCGAAGACGGTCCAGTCGCCGCTCGCGTTGTGCGCGGTGACGGTGCAGGTGACCTGGCGGCCGTGGGGCGGCACGAGCGTCCGGTGCGTCGCTCCGCGCAGCGGCCTCATGAGCGGCTGCAGCAGCTTCGTGGGCGTGGTGAGCACGCGGGTGCCCGCGTTCTCGTAGCCGCGGGACGCGATGCCCCAGCGGTACGAGAGCTTGGCGTGCGAGCCCGTGAAGTGCGGCCCGTGGCAGGTCAGCCGGCGCTTGCCGGTGATCCGCCCCGGGTGCGTCGAGCGGGGGGCGAAGACCGGCGTCGGGTCGGCGATGAACGCGCCGAACGACGCCACCCGCATCGCCACGTCGGGCAGCCGCGCCTGGCCGCACTCGTTGTTCTTGACCTCGGAGCCCCAGCTCGTGATGCCGATCTGCACCGGCCCGGGGGCGAGCACCGGGCCGCCGCTGTCGCCGCTGCAGGCCTGGACCGGCGTCGTGTCCGCGGTCAGATCCGCCGTGCAGATCTCGCTCGTGTTGACCGCGTATGGGTAGGCCTTCAGGCAGTCCGCGCGGCTGATCAGCGACAGCGACCCCACCTGCAGCGGAGCGGTCGGCGTCGGCATGATCACCGTCCCCGGCTTGGGGTGGCGGATGATGTGCAGCGGCATCTTGAGCCCGTAGCCGAGCAGGCTCACCGCCGGGTCCACGGGCTCGGCGCCGAGCGGCACGGGCGTGACGCCGGTCACCGGCTTGGCCAGGACGATCACGCCCACGTCGAAGTGCGCCGTGGCGTTGATCGGCGACTTGTGGGCGAACGGGAACTGCAGCGAGAAGCGCGGGTGCAGCACCAGGCCCTTGACGGCGCGGACCGGCACGCCCGGGTCGTCCAGCCGGTTGCTCGACCTTGCGCCCACCCGGACGCCCACGTCGCCGAGCTGCTGGCCGTCGAGGCAGTGCGCCGCGGTCAGCACGCGGTCGGGCGCGACCAGCGTCCCGGTGCAGATGCCGCCGACGTCGACGATGAACGGGAAGGCGGCCGGGTCGGCGTCGGCGCCGCCGGACACCGCCTCGGCGGGCGCCGCGAGCGCGAGGAACAGGACCACGGGCAACAGGACGCGAGTGCGAGGCATCCGACGAGTGTGGGAGCCGCCGGGCGGGGTTTCGATCCGGGAGGCACCCTGAACTTTGCGTGCCGTAGGATGCGCTTTCAGTTCCGCAACGCTCCGGCGGGCTCACGGGAGGGAGACGTCATGCGAACACTGCTGGTGGCGGCGGCCGCGGCCGCCGTACTGCTCGGCGCGCCGGCGGTGGCGCGCGCGCAAGGCGAGCCGTTCCGGGACCCCTCGCTGCCGCAGTCCGCGCGCATCGACGACCTGATGGGCCGGCTCACCGTCGACGAGAAGATCTCGCTGCTGCACCAGTACGAGCCGGCCATCCCGCGGCTGGGCATCGGCGTCTTGAAGGCGGGCACGGAGGCGCTGCACGGCGTCGCCTGGTCAAACGACTACAACCACAGTGGCGACGTGGTCACGGCCCACGCGACCACGTACCCCCAGGCGATCGGGCTCGCGAGCACGTGGGATCCCGCGCTGCTGCACCAGGTCGGCTCGGCGGTCGGCGACGAGGCGCGCGGCCTGCACGCGCAGAACCCGACGGTGTGGGGGCTGAACCTGTGGGCGCCGGTGGTCAACCTGCTGCGCGACCCGCGCTGGGGCCGCAACGAGGAGGGCTACTCGGAGGACCCGACGCTGACCTCGGCGATGGCCACCGCGTACGGCTCGGGGATGGAGGGCGACGACCCGGACCACCTCAAGGCGGCGCCTACGCTCAAGCACTTCCTCGCCTACAACAACGAGGCGGGCCGCGACGTGACGTCGTCTGAGGTCCCGCCGCGCGTGCTGCACGAGTACGACGAGCAGGCGTTCGAGCCGACGCTGCGCGCGGGCGCGGCGACGGGCGTGATGGCGTCCTACAACCTGCTCAACGGGCGACCGATGACCGTCAGCCCGCTGCTGAACGAGATCCGCGCGTGGTCGCCCCGGCCGCTGTTCAACGTCAGCGACGCGTTCGCCCCGTACAACCTCACCGGCTCCCAGCACTACTTCGCCACCCAGCCCGAGGCCGACGCGGCGATGTTCCGCGCCGGGATCGACGCCTACGTGGCCGACAACAACAACCCGGCGCCGATGATCGCCGCGGTCAAGCAGGCGCTCGCGGCCGGCTACATGACCATGGCCGACGTCGAGCGCGCGGACCGCCACGCGCTGAGCATCCGCTTCCGGCTCGGCGAGTTCGACCCGGGTGGCGGCCCCTACGGCTCGATCGGCCCGGAGGCGGTCAACGCGCCGGCGCACCAGCAGCTCGCGCGCCGCACGGCCGACGAGGCGGCCGTGCTGCTCAAGAACGACCGGCGCACGCTGCCGCTGGACGCCTCCCGCGTGCATCGCGTCGCGGTGGTCGGGCCGCTGTCGCAGACGGTGTACTCGGACTGGTACGGCGGGCAGCCGCCGTACGTCGTCACACCCGCCGCTGGGATCGGCGAGCGCGCGGCGGTCACCACGTCCGAGGGCGTGGACCGCATCGCGCTGGCCGACGCGGCGACCGGGCGCTACGTGACCTCGACGGCCGACGCCGTCTCCGCCACCGCGGACTCCCCCACCGGCGCGGCGCAGTTCGACGTCTTCGACTGGGGCCAGGGCGTCGTGACCCTGCGCAACGTGGCCACCGGCAAGGTCATGGGCTACGACGGCGGCCGCTTCGTCACGCGCGACAGCCAGCCGAACGGCTGGTACGTCCAGCAGCAGTTCAAGCTCGAGCCGCAGCCGGACGGCAGCTACGTCATCCGCTACGCCGGCTACGAGACGACCGAGAGCTGGTTCGGCTCCAACGTGTACGTCACGGTCGGGTCCGACGGCCGGCTCGGGCTCGGCGCATCCACGCCCGCGGGCGCCGCCCGCTTCGCCAAGACGACGGTGCGCAGCGGCATCGCCGACGCCGTGGCGGCCGCGAAGGGCGCCGACGCCGCGGTCGTCGTGGTCGGCAGCATGCCGTTCATCAACGGCCGCGAGGCGCACGACCGCACCTCGATGGCGCTGGCCGAAGGGCAGGCGAAGCTGGTCGACGCCGTCCGCGCGGCGAACCCGCGCACGATCATGGTGCTGGAGACGAGCTATCCGGACACGATCGGCGCCGAGCAGGCGTCGGTGCCGGCGATCCTCTGGACCACCCACGCCGGCCAGGAGACGGGCCACGCCCTGGCCGACGTGCTGTTCGGCGACTACGACCCCGCGGGGCGGCTGACCCAGACCTGGTACCGCTCGGAGTCCGACCTGCCGGGCATCCTCGACTACGACGTCATCGGGTCGCACGAGACCTACCAGTACTTTCGCGGCCGCCCGCTCTACGCGTTCGGGCACGGCCTCTCCTACACGACGTTCCGCTACGGCGGGATCCGGCTGCGCCCGCACGTCGCCGGCCGGCACGACGTCGTCCGCGCGCTCGTGCGGGTGACGAACACGGGGCGGCGCGCCGGCGACGAGGTCGTCCAGCTCTACACGCGCCGGCGCGGCTCGCGCGTCGTGGAGCCGCTGAAGACGCTGCGCGCCTTCGCGCGCGTGTACCTGCGGCCCGGCGAGACGCGCCTGGTGGCGCTCTCGTTCAAGGCGTCGGACCTGTCCATCTGGGACGTCGCCCGCGACCGCTGGGCGCTCGAGCGCGGCCCGGTCGACGTCATGGCCGGCGGCGCGTCCGACGACCTGCCCGCCCGGACCGCGCTCTACGTGCGCGGCGAGGTGATCCGGCCCGGCGGCTAGTCGAACGTCGGCGCTCCCGGCAGCCGCGAGCCCGTCGGACCGCCGCGCGTGTCGCCTGCGTCGGGCTGAGGCCGACAAACCCGACACGCACCGCGGCGGGGGTAACGCTTCGGCAAGGGCCCGCGCGGGTCAGCCGCCGGACAGGGCTGGGCCGGGTCTCATCATCGCGGCGCAGGCTCGATGACATGCCGATCCAGACGTTGCGGGATCGCCATCCGTCCGTCCTGCTCGGCGCGCGGGAGGACGCGCGCAGCATCACGCTGGACAAGCTGATCGTGCCCGGCGGCTGCCGCGGCCGCGGGCTCGGCAGCGCGCTGATGCGCGACCTGCTCGCCTACGCCGACCGCCAGGGAAAGCAGGTCCGGCTGACGCCGAGCGGCGCCTACGGCGGCGCGCCGCGCCGGCTGCGCCGCTTCTACGCGCGCTTCGGGTTCGTGCGCAACGAGGGCGCGCAGCGCGATCCCGCCTGCGGGGAGAGCATGTACCGCAACCCGAGAGGCCGGCCGCCGCGCCATGGCGGCCGGCCCCCGCGGACCCCTACGGGTTCGTGGTCGAGAGCGTGAACGTCAGCGTCCGGCTGTAGCTGCCGGTCCGCAACGGGTCGTGCGCGCCGATGTGCTGCGCGAACGCGATCGCCACCGGGTCATTGGACACCGGAGCCGTCCACGACGCCTTCGACAACGACACCTGCAGCGGATCCGGCAGCGTGAACGCGCCGTTGGCCAGATGCCCGGGGTCGGACACGCTGAGCGTCGCGTCACCGGCCGTGGAGGTCACGGTCGCCGTCGTCGACGCCGTGTAGGTGTGGTCCACGCCCGGCGCGAACGCCCCAAAGCTCGCCGGCGCGCCGAGCGACAGCGACAGCGTCGCGGGCACGGTCCCGCCGACTGTGCCGTCCGCGGCGGTCAGCTCCGCCTGCCGATACGGCGTCAGCACGACCGGCCCGACCAGGCCGTAGTTCTGGATGACGCCGCGGTTGCGGACCGCGGTGTCGAGCGCGGCCAGGCGGTTGTTGAACGTGGTGGCCACCCGCACGGCGATGGTGTTCGCCCCCGCGTGCAGGTACGGCCCGACGTCGACGACCGGATCGATCTGGTCGACGCCGACCGACTTCCCGTTGACCGTGAGCGCGAACGTGTCGGTGACGCGGCCGAGGCTGAGCGTCGCGCCGTAGCTCGCGTCCCAGCCGGACGGGAGGTCCACCGTCGTCGTGTAGGTCCCGATCCCGGACGCGTTCGCCAGCTGCGGGATGTCCGGCCACGGCTTCAGGCCCGCGAGGTCGAGCGAGACGGGGATCTTGTCGGTCAGCGTGCCGGCGTCGCCGAGCGTCCCGTACGGGTTCCGCGGCTGCCAGTCCTCGGCGTCGAGGTGCCACGTCGCGCCGGTGAGGTCGATCGGCGCCGGTGCCGCCGCCAGCGTCGTGGTCACCGTCGTGCCGTTGTCGAGCGTGGTCGTGTACGTGCCGGCGTTCGCGGCGCGCACGAGGATCGTGTCGCCGGACTGCGCCGCGCCGTCCGCGGTCGTGCTCGCCACCGAGTGGGCCGGACGGGCGAGGCCCAGGCTCTGCGGATCGTCGCTGAGCGCGATGACCGTCGTGGCGTCGCGGCCCAGCCGGACCCGCACCGTCACCGTGTCGCCGCTGCGCGTGTACTGGGCGATCGGCGCGATCCGGCCGGTGGACGTGTCGAGCGTGTACGGCGCGCCCTGGCCCTCCAGCGTCACGTGCGTGTCGACGGCGGCGCCGGTGGCCATGCACGGGTTGATCCCCGGCGTGGCGGTGTAGCGGCACGCCGCCGGCTCCTCATAGAGGTTCGACGGGTTCTGGCCGAAGACGCCGGTGCTGCCCGGGTAGGCGTCCACGCCCTCGTTCCACAGCCAGTAGTAGTTCGTGCTGGTCGCGGCGTCGTAGCGGCGGACGCTCAGCAGCGAGGTCGGGGCGGCCGGCTTGGCGGCCGGCTGGATGCCGAGCTGCGCGAGCTCGCCCGGCACGTCCGCCTCGCTCGCCACCTGGGCCGCGGACGGCTGCGCCAGGATCTGGGCGACGAGGCCGTTCAGCGTCGCGTCATCGGACGCCGGCATCCCGGCCGTGCCCGTCGGCGCGCCGACGAA
>JAICUS010000031.1 GCA_025935735.1 Solirubrobacteraceae bacterium
CGGCTCGTGGATCCTGGCGGCGTTCGGCGCGGCCACCGCGCCCGCCGCGGCCCACGCGCTGACCGGCGGCGCGCTCGGCCGCCTCGGCCGCACGTCGCAGGTGGCCTCCGCCGCGCGCGGCCTGCCGCTGAGCTCCTACACCGCGGCGCTGATCGCCAACACGGCCGTGCCGGTGTGGCACGACGCGCGCGTGGAGCTGCCGTTCCTGTTCACCGCCGGGGCGGCGGCGAGCGCCGGCGCGGCCGCGGTGGCGCTCGCGCCGGTCGAGCAGGCGCAAGCCGCGCGCCGGCTGGCCGTCGGCGGCGCCGCGGTGGAGATCGCCACCGCCCAGGTCATGGAGCGCCGGCTGGACCGGCTCGGCGTCGGCGAGCCCTACCACGAGGGCGTCACCAAGCACCTCAACCATGCCGCCAGCCTGCTCACGCTGGCCGGCGCGGGCGTCATCGCCGGCCCGGGCCGCCGCTCGCGGGGGGCGGCGATCGCCGGCGGGCTGCTGGTCACCGCGGGCGCGATCGCCGAGCGCTTCACCGTCTTCCGCGCCGGCTCGCGCTCGGCCGAGCGCCCGGAGGACACGGTCGGGCCGCAGCGCGCCCGCATCGAGCGCGGCGAGTCCCGCGGCGCCGCCCGCCGCGAGGTGCGCGGGACGGCGTACGCGCCGCTCGGCGAGGACGGCGCCGGGCCGGGTGAGCGGCCGGTGTCGCTCGGCTCCCCCGCCATCCCGCCGCGCTGAGCTCATCTTCAGCCCACCTTCGACCCATCATCCTGGGCGGCGTGCGCGCCACCCGGATCGGCATCTGCGAGGACGACGCGGGCCTGCGCTCGCTGCTCACCCGGGCGCTCGTCGACGAGGGCTTCGAGGTGCGCGCCGTGCCCGGCGGGCGGCTCGCCGTGCAGGAGTTCTCGGCCGCGCCGCCGGACCTGGTGGTGCTCGACGTCGGCCTGCCCGACGCCGACGGGCGCGACGTGTGCCAGGCGCTGCGGGCGCACGGCGTCGACGCGCCCGTGATCTTCCTCACCGCCCGCAGCGAGCTGACCGACCGGCTCAGCGGCTTCCACGCGGGCGGCGACGACTACCTGACCAAGCCGTTCGCGCTGGCCGAGCTGCTCGTGCGCATCCGGGCGCTGCTCAAGCGCGTCGACCTGGCCGAGGAGCCGCCGGTGCGCGGCGAGCTGCGGCTCGATCCCGCCGCCCACGGCGCGCGGGTGGGCGACCGGGTCGAGGCGCTCACCCCCACCGAGTTCCGCCTGCTGGCCGCGCTGGCCGCCCGGCCCGGCGAGGTGCTGCGCCGGCACGAGCTCGTCTCCGCCGCCTGGCCGGACGGGGCGATCGTCCACGCCAACACGCTCGACGCCTACATCGGCCGGCTGCGCCGCAAGCTGCGCGCGCTCGGCGCGGCGGCGGAGATCGCCACCGCCCGCGGCGTCGGGTACCGCCTGCGATGAGCCTGCGCAACCGCGTCACGCTGAGCACCGTCGGAGTCCTCGCCGCCTCGCTGGCCATCATCTCGGTCGGGCTCAACCTGCTGCTGGCCGGCCGGCTGAGCGCGGACGCCTCCTCGGTGCTGGCCAGCCGGGCCGACGCGATGGCCGCCACCGTCGACACCGCCCACGGGCGCGTGCGGCTGCGCGAGGCGCCCGACGACGCCGCGCTGGACGCCCACGCCTGGGTGTTCGACGCCGCCGGCCGCACGCTCACGCGCTCGCCGGCCAGCCCCCGGCTCGCCCGCGCCGTGCAGGCGCTCGCGCACGTCGACCGGCGGACGGAGGCGAACCCGACCGAGCACATCCGGCTGCTGGCCCGCCCGGTCCGCCGCGCCGCGGTCGTGGTGGTCGGCGTGTCGATGGATCCCTACCGCCACACCGAGCGCCTCGCCGGCGCCGGGACGCTCGTGCTGGACGTGTTCGTGCTGCTCGCCGGGGCGCTCGTGGCCCGCCGGGCGGTGGGCGCGGCGCTGCGGCCCGTGGCCGACATGACCTCCACCGCCGCCGAGTGGAGCGAGAACGACCTGCACCGCCGGTTCGGCCTCGGCCCGCCGCGCGACGAGCTGACCGCGCTGGCCGCCACGCTCGACGGCCTGCTCGGGCGCATCGACGCGGCGCTGCGCCACGAGCAGCGCTTCTCCGCCGAGGTGGCGCACGAGCTGCGCACGCCGTTGAGCGGGGTGCGCGGCGAGGCGGAGCTCGCGCTCCTCTCCGGCCGCGGCGACGCCGAGCTGCGCGCCGCGCTGGAGGCCGTGCTCGCCGGCACCGACCGGATGGCCACGGTGATCGACACGCTGCTCGCCGCCGCGCGCAGCCGCCCGACGGGAGGCATCGCCGATCCGGTCGCCGCCGTCCGGGCGGCCGAGCGGACCGTGCGCCCGCTGGCCGAGGCCGGGGGGCGCCAGGTGGTCGTGCGCGCTCCGGCCGAGCCGCTGTCCGTGGGCGCCGGCGAGGACGTGGTCACGGGCGCGCTGCACCCGCTGCTGGAGAACGCGGTGCGCCACGCCGCCGACCGGGTGGAGATCAGCGTCGTGCGCGACGACGGGCGCGTGGTGATCGCGGTGGCCGACGACGGCGCCGGGATCGCCGCCGAGGACGCGGAGCGGATCTTCGAGCCCGGGTTCAGCGCCGCGGGAGGAGCGGGGCTGGGGCTGCCGCTGGCCCGGCGACTCGCGCGCGCGGCCGGCGGCGACGTGGTCGCCATCCCGCAGCGCGGCGGGCGCGTGGAGCTGCGGCTGCCGGCGTGAGCGCCGCCGCGGGAGACCCGGGTCGCGCGGCCGGCTCGAATAACGTTCGCGCTCGTGGCCGGCCGCCCCGTCACCGCGTTCCTCGGGCCTGAGGGCACGTTCAGCCACCGGGCGGCGCTCGAGCTCGCCCCGCCGGGGCTGGAGCTCGCCGCGATGGAGACCGCCGAGGAGGTGCTCGAGGCGGTCGAGGCCGGCGCGGTGGCCGCCGGGGTGATCGCGCTGGAGAACAGCCTCGAGGGGCCGGTGACCGCGAACCTCGACGTGCTGCTGCACGACACCCGGTCGATCCTCATCGCGGGCGAGCGGATCCTGCCGGTGTCGTTCTCGGCCTACCGCCGGCCGGGCGACGACGCGGCGCCGCGGCTGGTGCGCAGCCACGTCGTGGGCCTGGCGCAGTGCACGCACTGGATCCGCCGCCGCGGGATCGCCACCGAGGCGTCGGCGAGCACGATGGGCGCGGTGACCGACCTCGCCGGCGGGTCGTCCGCGGGCGTGATCGCCATCGGGCCGGCGGGCTCGGGCGAGCCGCTGGGGCTCGAGCTCGTCGAGGCGGCGATCGAGAACCACCCCGCGACCACGCGGTTCATCCTGCTCGGCTCGCGCTGCCCCGGCCCGACGGGCGACGACCGGACGGCGTTCGCGGTCACCCCGGAGCGCGACGAGCCCGGCAGCCTGCTGCGGATCCTGCAGGAGTTCTCGCTGCGCGGGATCAACCTCGTGGTGATCGTCTCGCGCCCCACCCGCGAGGACCTCGGGCGCTACATCTTCTACGTCGAGTGCGAGGGGCACCTGACCGACCCGCTCGTCCGCGAGGCCACGGCGGCGCTGATGCGGGCCGACCGGCGCGTGCGCATCCTCGGCACGTTCCCGGCCGACCGCGAGCGCCGCGCCGCCGGCCGCGTGCAGCCGCGCGAGCCGGAGCCGCCCGCCCTGGCCGACGTGCTCGCCCGCGTGGACGGCTGACCGCGTGATCGCCGTCCTCGGCCTCGGGCTGATCGGCGGGTCCGTGCTGCGCGGGCTGGAAACGGCGGGCATCGAGGGGGGAGCGCCGGCCGTGGGCTGGGATCCCGATCCCGCGGTGCGGGCGGCGGCGCGCGCGGCGGGGCTCGCTGTCGCCGACGATCTCGACTCGCTCGGCGCTCCCCGGTGCGTCGTCGTCTGCGCGCCGCCCGGCGCGACGGCCTGCGCGGTGCGCGATGCGCTTGCGCGGTGGCCGGACGCGGTCGTGTTCGACACGGCCTCGGTCAAGCGGCCGGTCGCGGAGGCGCTGCGGGGCGCGGATCCCGGACGGGTGCTGCTCTCGCACCCGCTGGCCGGCAGCGAGGCGGGCGGCTTCGGGGGCAGCCAGGCGAGCCTGTTCGCCGGGGCCGTGTGGGCCGCGTGTCCGGTGGAGGCCACCCCGGTGGCGCTGCTGGCCGAGCTGAGCGCGCTGACCGACCGGCTGGGCGCGGCGCTGACCGTCCTCTCCCCCGCCGACCACGACCGGCTGCTGGCGCGCACCTCGCACGCGCCGCACCTGATCGCCTCGGCGCTCGCGGCCGGCGCGCTGCGCGACGAGCCGCTGGCCGCCGTGGCCTCCGGCGGCGCGCTGCGGGACATGACCCGGGTCGCCGCCGCGGACCCCGCGCTGTGGCGCGAGATCCTGGAGCTCAACGGCGACGAGGTGCGGGCCGCGCTGGAGGACTTCCGCGCGCGGCTCGACGCGCCCGACTGGGCGGCCGGCCGAGCCGCGGTGGCCGCGCTCCACCGGCGTCGCTGGACCGCGACGGAGCGGCGGCCGGTCCGCCATCCGCTGGCGGCCGGGTGGGCGCCCTGGCTGGAGGGCGCCGCGGCCGGCCTGACCTACACGGGCGTCCGCGGCGACGGCGACGCGCTCACGGCTTCAGCGTGACCGCGGCGTCCTCCTCGGCCACCCGGAAGGTGAAGCTCTCCATCAGGTAGAGGTTGACCCTCTCGGCGTCGTGGCTGTCGTAGCCGATCGACAGGTCCTCGCCGCAGTCGAACAGGAAGTCGCCGCCGCGCAGGCTGACCACCACCGCGCCCTCGACGCCCGGCGACCACACGAGCGGGCCGCCGATGATCTTGCGCAGGTGCTCGAGCAGCGGATAGCCGCCGTTCTCGGCCGTCTGCATCACGCGCCGGTAGGCGGTCGGCCCCAGCGCCAGCCCGTACGGGCCCTCGACGCCCGCGCTGAGCAGCGCCTCGACCGCCGTGGCGACGTGGCGCGGGTAGAGCTCGCAGTTGTCGCCCAGCGTGAGCGCGTCGAGCGCCGACGCCTCGGTGATGCCGGTGATCCCGGCCGCCTCCCAGCCGTGGAACACCGCGCGGTTCTCGGCGATGGCGATCCGGCGGGCGGCGGTGGCGAGCGGGCCGAGGTCGACGTCCGCGGCGCCGCGGTCGCCGGCGCGCAGCTCGGCCCGGCTCAGCGAGAAGTCGGCCCGCAGCTCGGCCACGGGGAGCACGCGGCGCTGCACCGCGCTCACGCCGTCGACCCCCGGGGCCGTCTCGATCGACTGCACGCGGCCGAGGTTGGTGGCCGAGTGCTCCCAGCCGTGCGGGCCGGAGAAGTCGACCAGCTTGCGGGCGGCCAGCGCGGGCGCCAGCCGCTCGCGGGCCTCGTCGTCGATGGCCTCCCACGCGGCCTCGGTGAGCGGCGCGTGCTCGCGCAGCAGGTGGCTCATCGCAGGCTCCCGATCCCCAGCGACGTGCTGCCGACCAGCGGCGCGCCCTTCTCGGCCGCGCCCTCGACGGCGCCCTCCTCGGCCTCCTCGCCGCGCTCGACGATGTCGCCGTCCTGGAAGAGGATGCCCTCGGCGATCTCGCGCCACAGCGGCACCTTGCGCAGCAGGTACTCGAGGTCCATGCAGAAGTGCTTGAACTCCTCGCCCTGCGCGTCGCGCATCACCGCGAGCGCCTCGCGGTCGGTCTCCAGCGCGATCCGCTGCTCGTACCAGCCGATCGCCTCGGCCTCCTCGGTCAGCGATGCGCACATGCGCGCGAACGTGCGGGCCGCGTGCGGCAGCTCCTCCGGCGGCTCGTGATACTGGTCGAAGCCCATCCGGGCATCTTGGCGCACAGCGCCGGCTAGCGCGGCGTGATCCAGAGCGACTCGGCGAGCGCCACCCGCCGCCCGCCGCGCTCGTACAGCGCGGCGCCGGCGCGGTGCATCCGCCCGGCGCTGCCCAGCGGCCAGCCGGCGACGATGTAGTCGCGGCCGGGCAGGACGGGCGCCTGGACCCGCGCGGTCATCGTGCCGAGCACGCTCAGCGTGCCCGCCGGGATGCAGGCGAAGCCCGCCGGGCAGTCGAGCGCCGCCCACACGAACACGGCGTCGACGGCGCGGCCGCTCGCCAGCTCGGGGTCCGGCCGCCAGGTGCAGGCGACCAGCCCGTCCGGCCCGGCGGGGCCCGGCCAGATGCGCAGGCCGTCGGCGTCGCGGTCCGGGCCGCAGGCGAAGCAGCCGGGGAACGGGTGGCGCTCGCGCACCCGGCCGGCGAACTCGCGCGCCGCCAGGCTCGCCACCGCCCAGGGCGGGGCCTTGGGCGCGGCGATGGCCGGCGTGGCCGGCTTGCCGACCGCCACCAGGACGTCGCCGTGGAGCAGCCGCACGGTGCCGTCCGGCTCGCGCGTGCGGGCCAGCGGGACGCCGAGCGGCGGCGGCGCCGACAGCCGCACGGTCGCGCCGAGCCCGATCGCGTCGGCCACCACGCCGCAGGCGTAGCCGCCGTGGGCGCTGCCGGGCGGGCCGTTGAACCGCTTGGGGATCGTGACCGCGGACGTCATGCCGGCGACGGCACGGCCGCGGCGAGCTCGATGATCTCCTCCAGCTGCTCCTCGGGATGGCCCGGCGGCAGCACGAGCTGCAGCTCGTCCGCGCCGGCGGCGAACCAGGCGTCGATCGCCGCCGCGGCGTCGTCGTAGGTCCCCAGCAGCGTGACGTCGCGGGCCAGCGCCTCGGCGGCCGCGGGCAGGTCCGCGCGCTTGGCGAGCGCTCCCTCGAGCAGCGCCTCGACCGCGTCGGCCATGCCGAAGCGGTGGCCGAGCAGGCGCGGGTACAGCGGTCCCATGCGGGTGAGATAGGTGGTGAGCCACCAGGCGGAGAGGCGCCGCGCCTCGGCCTCGCTGTGCGCGAGCGCGACGGGCACGCCGACGGCCACGCGCGCGGCGCCGCCCTCGCACAGCAGCTCGCGCCCGTCGGCCAGCCGCGAGCGCGCCCACAGGAACGGCGCCCAGGCGTCGGCCAGCTCGCCCGCCAGCCGGATCGAGGCGGGCGAGAGCGCGGCCAGCGCGAGCGGAACCGGCGTCTCCGGCAGCGCGCCGAGACGCAGCGCCCGCGCGCCGGGCACGGGTTCGGGGAGCCGCTCGCCGGCCAGCAGCGCGCGCACGGCGGTGAGCGTCCGGCGCAGCTGCCCGACCGGCCGGTCCCAGGGCAGGCCGTGGAAGCCCTCGGTCAGCGGCGGGCTGCCGGCGCCGAGGCCCAGCCGGAAGCGCCCGTTCGAGGCGCGCTGCAGCCCGGCGGCGGTGAGCGCCATGGTGGCCGGCGTGCGCCCCCAGACGGAGAGGATCGAGGCGCCGAGGCCGATCCGCTCGGTTCGCTGGGCGATCTCGGCCAGCAGGATCGTGGCGTCGTGCGTCCAGCCCTCGGCGACGTCCACCCGGGCGAGCCCGAGCTCGTCGGCCCGGGTCGCCAGGCGGACGATCGTGTCCGCGCGGGTCTCGAAGGGAGTGAAAGCCACGCCGACGCGCATCGCCGGCTGGATTCTCCGCGCGCCGCGACCCGTCACAATCGGGGACGGACCCTGAATTTCCATGGACCTACACGTCGAGCTCTACCGCCGCACCCGCGGGCTGATCGGCCACCGCGTCCCGTTCGCGCCGCCGATGCTGCTGCTCGACCACGTCGGCGCCCGCAGCGGCAATCGGCGGACCTCGCCGCTGGCCTACGTGCGCGACGGCGACAGCTACGTGGTCATCGCCTCCAAGGGCGGCCACCCGCGCAACCCCGGCTGGTTCCACAACCTGCGGGCGCACCCGGACACGACGATCCAGGTGGGAGCGGACAAGCGCGCCGTCCGCGCCCGCGTGGCCACGCCGGAGGAGCGCGAGCGGCTCTGGCCGCGCGCCGTCGAGGTGTGGGGACCGTACGAGAGCTACCAGCGGCGCACGAAGCGGCAGATCCCGCTTGTCATCCTGGAACCGCGATGAAGGACATCGACACCCGCGCCGACTGCGAGCGGCTGGTCCGCGCGTTCTATGAGCGCGCGTTCGCCGACGACATGATCGGCTGGCTGTTCACGGACGTCGCCCAGCTCGACCTCGAGGCCCACATCCCCCGGATCGCCGCGTTCTGGGAGACGATCCTGCTCGGCGCGCGCACCTACGGCGGCGGCGCCTTCGGCCCCCACGCCGCGCTGCACGCCAAGGTCCCGCTGCGCTCGGCCCACTTCGGCCGCTGGGTGATGCTGTGGAGCGAGACCGTCGACGATCTGTTCGCCGGCGAGCGCGCCGAGCTGGCCAAGGCCCACGCCGCCCGCGTCGCCCAGGCCTTCCACCGCCGGCTGCAGGAGCTGCCGCTCGCCCCCGCCGGCGGGCTCACCATCCGCCACTACGGCTGATCGCAGACCAATTCAAGCTCGGTCGCCCGGCGTCGATATCCGGGGTGAATGCGACGCTTCCGTCGTCCAACCGCCGTGCCGGCGCCGCGCCGCGCACCCAGGCGTCTCCGGCGCTGGCGCTTCGTGCCGCTGCTCGTCGCAGCGGCGGCGGTGATCGGCGCCATGGTGGCGGTCGGGGAGGCGGCCCGCCGCGACGCCGACCGCGCCCGGCAGGCGCAGGCGGTGCTCGAGAGCGTGCGCAGCGCCAGCATGGAGCTGAACGCGATCACGTGGCGCAGTCTGGCCAGCGACGCCACCACCCACAAGGTCGCCCCGTTCTCGGTCGGCAACTCGGCGTACACGGACGTCGTGCGCCACCTGCACGAGCTGCGGGCGCTGGGCGTCCCGCGGGCGCGCACGGCCGACGTCGAGCGGCGCGTCGGCGACGTCTACGGCGCCGGCGTCAACGCGCAGATCATCGCGCACACGAACCCCGTCGCGGCGGAGCGCATGGCCGACACGACGTTCGCCGGCACCGTGCAGCACCTCGACGCCGCGCTCTCGCGCACCAAGCAGCGCCAGCAGGAGCTGGCCACCGCCGCGCTCAGGCGCTCGCGGATCGCCTGGCTGGGATCGCTGCTGGTCGGGCTGGCGCTGCTCGGGCTCCTGGCCTGGCGCCTGCACCGGATGCAGCGCGGCGCCGCACTCGCCGAGCACGCGCGGGCGGCGGAGCGCCGGGGCGATGAGCGCGTCCGCGCGCTGGTGCGCCACTCCAGCGACGTCGTGGCCGTGATCGACGCGACGGCCGGGATCCGCTGGATCGCCGAGTCCGTCACCGGCATGCTGGGGTACGCGCCGGCGAGCCTCGTCGGCGGCAGCTTCCTCGCGCTGGTGCATCAGGACGAGGCCGGCGGCGCGGCCGCCTTCCTCGAGCACGTCGGCGCCGAGCAGGGGCGCATCGGCACGCTGAGCATGCGCATGCGCGGGGCGGACGGCCGGCATCGCCAGCTGGAGGTGGTGGCCGACAACCACATCGACGACCCGATCATCGGCGGCCTGCTGCTCAACCTGCGCGACGTCTCCGAACGGCTCGCGCTGGAGCGGCAGCTGCGCCACCAGGCGTTCCACGACACGCTCACCGGGCTGGCCAACCGCGCGCTGTTCGAGGACCGGCTGACGCAGGCCCTGGCGCGGGCGCGGCGCACGGGGACGCGCCTGGCCGTGCTGTTCGTGGATCTCGACGACTTCAAGACGGTCAACGACAGCCTCGGGCACGCCGCCGGCGACGAGCTGCTGCGGACGATCGCGGGGCGCCTGGAGGGCGCGCTGCGCACGCAGGACACCGCCGCCCGCCTGGGCGGCGACGAGTTCGCGGCCCTGCTGGAGGACGTCAGCGGCGAGGCCGAGGCGCTGGAGGTGGCCGAGCGGGTCCGGCGGGCGCTCGAGCCGGCGGCGACGATCGGCACGCGCGAGCTGCTCCCCTCGGCCAGCATCGGCGTCGCCTGCCCGGCCGCGGACGCCGGCGCCGAGGAGGTCCTGCGCAACGCCGACCTCGCCATGTACGCCGCGAAGGACCGCGGGAAGGCCCAGGTCGCGGGCTTCGAGGACGCGATGCACGCTCGAGTGAGCGAGCGCCTGGAGCTCAGCGCGCAGCTGGCCAAGGCGCTCGAGCAGGACGAGCTCGCGCTGGTCTATCAGCCGGTCGTCGACCTCGGCTCCACGACCATGACCGGCGTGGAGGCGCTGCTGCGCTGGGACCATCCCACGCGGGGACGCCTCGCCCCGGACCGCTTCATACCGCTGGCCGAGTCCACCGGCGCGATCGTCCCGATCGGGCGCTGGGTGCTGGGCACCGCCTGTGCGCAGCTGCGTCGCTGGGACGAGACGCACACGGGGCGGGACGCGCTGACCATGAGCGTGAACGTCTCCACGCGCCAGCTCGCCGATCCGGAGTTCCCCGCCCACGTGCGCGAGGCGCTCGCGGCCACCGGCGTGGCGGCACCGCGGCTGACCCTGGAGATCACCGAGCACCTGCTCGTCGAGGACAGCGAGCACATCCACGGTCAGCTCGCCGAGCTCAAGCGCATCGGCGTCCAGCTGGCCGTCGACGACTTCGGCACCGGATACTCCGCGCTCAGCTACATGCGCAGCTTCCCCATCGACACGCTGAAGATCGACCGCTCCTTCACGTCGGGCATCGACCAGGACGCGGAGAAGGCGGGGATCGTGCGCGCGATCGTGGAGATGGGCCACCAGCTGCGGCTGAAGATCGTCACCGAGGGCATCGAGCAGCCCGCCGAGGCCGCGCTGCTGCGCGACTTCCGGTCCGACTACGGGCAGGGCTACCTCTTCTCGCGTCCGGTCGAGGCCGCCGCCATCGAAGGGCTGCTCGGCGCCGGCTCAAGTCGGCTGCTCACCGGCCGATCCACAGGGTGAGATGACCCTGCGCAGCACCCCCATCCGCATCGCCGCGCTCGTGGCCGCGATCGCCGCGCTGTGCGCGGTCGCCCTGCAGCGGCCCGCGAGCGCGGCCGCGCGCTCGCTGTCGCTGGACATCAACGGCAGCGCGCGGGTGGTGCCGGGCAACGGTACCGCGCTCAAGCAGGTCGGGACCTTCAGCGGCCGCCCGTTCGGCCAGGGCACGCTCCGCCTGACGACCCGGCTCGGGCAGGGCAAGGGCGCAGCGTTCACGTTCTCTTTGACGACCTCGCGCGGCAGCGTCAGCGGCTCCGGCACGATCGCGCTCAAGCTCGGCAAGAAGCTCGTGTCCTACCACGGCACGGCGAGCATCACGTCCGGGACCGGCGCGTTCCGCAGCTACCGGGCGCGGAACCTGCGCGTCACGGGCAGCGGCGGGCTGACCGCCAAGAGCTATCCGATCCACCTCACCGGCTCGCTGACGGCCTAGATCCGATCAGGAGCGCGCAGAGTCGGGCAGCTGGATCTCGCGCTTGAGGATCTTGCCCGTCGGGCCCTTGGGCAGCTCGTCGGCGAACCAGACGACCCGGGGGTACTTGTAGGCGGCCACGCGCTGCTTCATGTAGTCGCGGACCTCCTCGGCGCTGGCCTGCTCGCCCTCCTTGAGCACCACGACCGCGCCGACCTCCTCGCCGAGCGACTCGTGCGGGACGCCGAGCACCGCGGCCTCCATCACCGACGGGTGCTCGTAGAGGACCTCCTCGAGCTCGCGCGGGTAGACGTTGTAGCCGCCGCGGATGATCAGGTCCTTCTTGCGGTCGACGATCGAGAAGTAGCCGTCGTCGTCGACCACGGCGACGTCGCCGGTGTGGAACCAGCCGTCGCCCAGCTCGTCGCGGTTCCAGTAGCCCTTCATCACGAACGGGCCGCGCATGACGATCTCCCCCGGCTCGCCCGGCGGCAGCTCGTCGCCGTCGTCGTCGACCACCTTCATCTCGGTCCCGCCCACCGGCAGGCCGATCGTGCCGGGCTTGCGCTCGCGGTCGGGGAGGTTGAACGACGCCATCCCGGTGGTCTCGGAGAGCCCGTAGCCCTCGAGCACCTTGGCGCCGAACGCCTCGTCGAAGCCGCGCAGGACCTCGACCGGCAGCGCGGAGCCGCCGGAGACGCACAGGTCCAGCGACGAGGTGTCGAAGCTCTCGCGCTCCGGGTGGTGCAGCAGCGCGGTGTACATCGTCGGCACGCCGCCGAACGTCGTCACCTTGTCGCGCTGGATCACCTCGAGCACCTTGCCCGCCTCGAAGCGCGGGACGAGCGTGAGCAGCCCGCGCGCCCGCACGGTGACGTTCATGATCGAGTTCATCCCGAACACGTGGAAGAGGGGCAGCGCGGCCAGCGTCACGGAGTCGGGCCCGGCGTCGACGAGGTCGCGCCCCACCTGCGCGCCGGCGCTGAGGTTGGCGTGGGTGAGCGTGGCGCCCTTGGGCGTGCCGGTGGTGCCGGACGTGTAGACGATGACCGCGGGGTCGTCGTCGGCGCGCTCGGCGATCTCGCCCCACGGCTGCGCGCTGCCCACCATCTGCTCGAACTCGCCGGGCGCCACGAGCACGCACTTCGCACCGGCCGCCTCGGCGCCGGCCCGCGCCGGCTCGCCGAACTGGTGCCAGGCGAACAGGACCTTCGCGCCCGAGTCGCTGAGCGAATGCTCGATCTCGCGGCCCTTGAGCAGCGGGTTCAACGGCACGACGACGGCGCCGAGCCGCAGGATCCCGAAGTACAGGACCGGGAAGTAGGGCACGTTGGGCAGCTGCAGCCCGACGCGGTCGCCGGCCTGCACGCCCTTGCCGCGCAGCAGCCCGGCGGCGTGCTTGGTCGCGCCGTCGAACAGCGCGTAGTTGAACACGAGGTCGTCGAGCTTGACCGCGGGGCGGTCGGGCGCCTCGGCGGCGGCCGCGGCGAGCTCGGTGGCGAAGTTGGTCATGTCAGCTCCAGAACCAGCTTGCCCACGTTCTCCCCGCGGAACAGCATCTGGAGCGTCTCCGGGAAGTCGTCGACGGTCCCGCGCACGACGTGCTCCTTGACCTTCAGCGAGCCGTCGGCCACCCAGCCGGCGAGCTCGTTCAGCGCCTGCGCGTTCTTGTCGGGATAGTCGAACACGAGAAAGCCCTGCATGCGGGCGCGGCGGACGAGCAGCATCATGTAGTTGCGCGGCCCGCGCGGCGCGCTGTTGTACTGGCTGATCGCGCCGCAGATCACCACGCGCGCGTGCATCGCCAGGTTCGCCAGCGCGGCGTCGAGGATCTCGCCGCCGACGTTGTCGAAGTAGACGTCGATGCCGTCGGGGCAGTGCTCGCGCAGCGGCCGCGTCACGTCGCCGGCGCGGTAGTCGATCGCCGCGTCGAAGCCGAGCTCGTCCGTGAGCAGCGCGCACTTCTCCGGCCCGCCGGCGATCCCGACGACCCGGCAGCCCTTGATCTTGGCGATCTGGCCGGCCACCGACCCGACCGCGCCGGCCGCGCCCGACACCACGACGGTTTCCCCGTCCTGCAGGTCGCCCACCTCGAACAGGCCGAAGTAGGCGGTCAGGCCGGTCATGCCCAGCGCGCCGAGATAGGTGGCGGGCGGCGCCTTGTCGAGGTCGACCTTCCGGACGCCGCGGCCGTCCGAGACGACGCACGACTGGACGCCGAACGTGCTCACGAGGTGGTCGCCCGGCTGGAAGTCCGGGTGGCGCGACTCCGTGACCTCGACCACGGTGTTGGCCCGCATCACGGCGCCGAGCTGCACCGGCGGCGCGTACGAGGGGCCCTCGTTCAGCCAGCCGCGCATCGCCGGGTCGCACGAGATGGCCAGCGTGCGGGCGGCGAACTGGCCGTCTTCCGGCTCCGGCAGCTCCTCGCTGACGTGCTCCCAGTCGTCGGGCTTGACCTCGCCCTTGGGGCGGCGGGCGAGGCGGATCTGGCGGCTCTCAGACATGGACGGGCTCCCAGCGCCGCAGCTCGCGCTGGGCGATCGTGCGCTTGTGGACCTCGTCGGGCCCGTCCGCGAGCCGCAGCGTGCGCAGGTGGGCGTACATGCTGGCCAGCGGGAAGTCGTCGGACACGCCGCCGCCGCCGTGGACCTGGATCGCCCGGTCGACGATCTTCAGCGCGACGGTCGGCGCCGCGACCTTGATCGCCGCGATCTCCACGCGCGCGTGGCGGTTGCCGACGGTGTCCATCAGCCAGGCGGTCTTCATGGTCAGCAGCCGGATCATCTCCAGCTCGATCCGCGCCTCGGCGATCCAGTCCTGGATGTTCGCGTTCTCGGCCACGGGCTTGCCGAAGGTGACCCGCGACAGCGCCCGCTGGCAGAGGAGATCGAGGGCGCGCTCGGCCATGCCGATCGTGCGCATGCAGTGGTGGATGCGGCCCGGCCCGAGGCGCGCCTGGCTGATCATGAACCCGTCGCCCTCGCCGGCCAGCAGCGCGCTCGCCGGGACGCGGACGTCGTCGAAGACCACCTCGGCGTGGCCCTCGCGGTCCTGGTAGCCGAAGACCGGCAGCCCGCGCACGAGCGTGATCCCCGGCGTGTCGAGGGGCACCACGAGCATGCTCTGCTGGCGCCGGATGGGGATATCAGTCCCGCCCACCCCGGTCTTGCCCATCACGATCAAGACCTTGCAGTGGGCGTGCAGCGCGTTGGACGTCCACCACTTGCGGCCGTTGATCACGTAGTCGTCGCCGTCGCGCTCGATGCGGGTCTCGATGTTCGTGGCGTCGCTCGATGCCACCGCCGGCTCGGTCATGGCGAACGCGGAGCGGATCTCGCCGGCCAGCAGCGGCTTGAGCCACTGCTCCTTGTGCTCGTCGGTGCCGAACAGCGTCAGCACCTCCATGTTGCCGGTGTCGGGGGCGCTGCAGTTCATCGCCTCCGGCGCCAGGTGGGCGCTGCGGCCCATGATCTCGGCCAGCGGCGCATAGTCGGCGTTGCTCAGCCCCGGGCCCCACTCTGGGTGGGGATGGAAGAGGTTCCACAGACCGCGGCGCTGGGCCTCCTCCTTGAGCTCCTCCAGGACGGGCGGGTGGAAGTGCGGGTCGCCGGCGTCGCGCATCTGCTGCTCATAGACGGCCTCGGCGGGATAGATGTGGTCGTCCATGAACGCGCCGACGCGCTCGATGTACTCCCGGCAGCGGTCTGAGTGCTCGAAGTTCATGCGCGGACGAACTGGCGCATGCGCTCCAGCCAGCGGTCGGGGTCGTTGGCCTTGTGTTGCATGTAGCGGGCCACCTCCGGGTGGGGCAGGATCAGGAAGCGCTCCTCGCGGATGCCTTGGACGACGGCCTCGGCCACGTCCTCGGGCTCGAGGATCGCGCCGCCGGCCTGCATCGAGCGCATGCCGGCGGAGCCCTCGGCGGCCACGTCGAGCATCGGCGTGCGCACGGCCTGCGGGCACACGCAGGACACGCGGATGCCGGCGTCGCGGTAGTTGATGGCCAGCCACTCGGCCGCCGCGACCGCCGCGTGCTTGGTGGTCGAGTAGGCGAGCGCGTCGACCTGGGTGAGCAGCCCGGCGGCCGAGGCGGTGCTGACCAGGTAGCCCTCGCCGCGCTCGATCATCCCGGGCAGGACCGCGCGGGCGGCCCAGATGTGGGCCATCGTGTTGATCTCCCAGGTGGCCTGCCAGGCGTCGTCGTCGCCCTCCGGCCCGCCGGGCGGGCCGGCGACGCCCGCGTTGGAGAAGAAGAGGTCGATCGGGCCATTGGCGTCGGTTGCCGCTGCGACGAGGGCCTTGATGCTGTCCTGGCTTCTGACGTCGACCTGCGCGGCGCGGTGGCCGATCTCGTCCGCGACCTTCCGCGCCCCGGCGTCATCGAGGTCCGCGACCACCACCGCCCGGGCGCCCTCGGCGGCGAACCGGCGCGCGACCGCGCTGCCGATCCCGCCGGCCGCGCCGGTGACGACGACGTGGGAGTCTCTGAGCTCCATCGTGGCGGGACGCTACTCGCTCGTGTGCCCGAGGATGAGCTGAGCCGTCTCCAGCGGCACGTCGAGCTGCGGCGCGTGGCCGACGCCGTCGAGGATCACCCAGTCGGCGTGGGGCAGCCAGTCGTTCGCGTAACGGGCGGCGGCGGACGGCCAGGGCAGCAGCGCGTCCGCGGTGCCCCAGACGATCCGGACGGGGCAGGCGATGTGCTCGGCGTCGAGCTGCCACGGGCGGCTGCGGGCGTGCTCGATCAGCCGCAGGGCGCCGGGCGCGGCGGCGGCGGCGGCGCGGAGCTGGTGGGCCAGCAGCTCGGCGGGGATGTGCTCGTGGTTGACGGTCAGCAGGCGGGTGGCCCGGCGGCGGCCCTCGGGCGTGCTCGTGAGCGTCACGGCGTATGGCGCGGCCTGTTTCAACTGCCCGACGAGCTCCCTCTGGAAGGTCAGCAGGTCCCGGTAGGCGTCGTCGGCCCAGCCGCCGGCCGGCGCGAGTGCGACGACGCTGCGGGCCCGGCCGCGGGCGGCGAGCTGGAGGGCGACGAAGCCGCCGAGGCTGTTGCCGGCGATGTGCGCGGTGGCGAACCCGGCCTCGTCCATCGCGCGTTCCACGTGGTCGGCCAGCGTCGTGTCGGCGATGGTGTCGTCGACCGCCGGGCCGCCCGCGTGACCGGCCAGCGTCGGGGCGAGCACGTCATGGCGTCGCTCCAGCGCCGGCAGCACGAGCTCCCACGTCCGCCAGGTGTCCACGAAGCCGTGCAGGAGCACGAGCGGCGGCCCCGCGCCGCCGCGGTGGACCGGCGTGAACGGCATGGCCGCGCGGACGCTACTACGCTTGGTCGTATGAGCGAGGGCGTGCCGCCGGCGGTCCAGGGCCTCGAGGCGGAGGCGCTCGATTCCGTGTGGGACCTCGGCGAGGCGTCGGTGCGCGAGGTGATGGAGCGGCTCAATGCGAACGCTTCCGCGCCACGTGCGTACACGACTTACATGACCACGCTCGCCCGCCTGGACGCCAAGGGCCTGCTGACCCGCCGGCGCGAGGGCAAGACCGACTTCTACCGCGCCGCCCACACGCGCGAGGAGTACGCCGACCTCCGCGCCCGCGCCGAGGTCGACGAGCTGGTCGACTCCTTCGGCGACGTCGCGCTCGGCCACTTCGCCCGCCAGATCGCCCAGCTCGACCCCGAGCGCCGCGCCGCGCTCGAGCGCCTCGCCCGTGGCGACTGAGACGCTCGCGCCGCCGGCGCCGCCCCTCGCGCCCGCGGCCGGCCGCCGCGTCTTCGCCCTGCAGCTCGCGCTCGGCGCGGCCGGGGTCGCCGCGTGCGCGCTGGCGGTCGCCGCCGGCGTCAGCGCCGTGCACGTCGCGCCGGCGGCCGCGCACCGCCTCGACCTCGCCGGCTTGCGGCTCACCTACCCCGCGGTCAACGTCGCCGCGGCGCTGCTGCTCGCGCAGGCGGCGCTGGGCGCGGCCGTGCTGATCGTGGCCGTCCGGATGGCCTGGCGCCAGCTGCACGGGCACCGGCGGCTGGTGCGCACGCTGCCGGTGCGCGGGCCGCTGCCGGGTCACCCGGGGGTCTCGCTGGTCGAGGCCCGCGCGCCGCTGGCGTTCTGCGCCGGCTGGCTGCGGCCGCGGGTGTACGTCTCGACCGCCGCGGTGGAGCGGCTCTCCGGCGACGAGCTGCGCGCCGTGCTGGCGCACGAGCACCACCACCGGGCGCTGCGGGACCCGCTGCGGATCGCCGTCGGCCGCGTGCTCGGCCAGGCGCTGTTCTTCCTGCCGGCGCTGGCGCCGCTGGGCGAGCGCTACGGCGACGTCGCCGAGCTGCGGGCCGACCGGGCCGCGGTCGCCACCGGAGGCGTCGCGCCGCTGGCCTCGGCGATGCTGAGCTTCGCCGACGGGATCGCGCCCGAGCGGGTCGACGCGCTGCTCGGCCGGGCGCCGGAGTGGCGCCTGCCGTGGCTGCCGCTGGTGCTCGGGCTGGCGGCGCTGGCCGTCCCCGCCGGGCTGGCCTGGCGCGCCGCCGGCGCGTCGGTGCAGGCGACGCTCAACCTGCCGCTGGTCTCCTCTCAGCCGTGCGTGATCGTCCTCGCGCTCGTGCCGGTGCTCGCCTGCCTCGCCGGCGTCATCGGTCGCCGCCGGGCTTGACCTACTACCGCCTGTCGTAGTATTACTACGCACGGTAGTAGTCCTCCCCATCCCCAAAGGTGATCCCGATGAAGCGAATGCTCTGCATCGCCGCCGTCGCCTGCGCCGCGTTGGCCGCCGTTCCCGCGGCCAGCCGCGCCGCGCAGGCTCCGCGGCCGGCGAGCCCCGTGGTCGAGTGGAACCAGTTCCTGCTCGACCTGCAGGCCACGCCCGGCGACCAGCCGGCGACCATCCAGCCGACGTACGACCTCGCGGTGATGCACGCCGCGGTCTACGACGCGGTGGCCTCGATCGACGGCGGCGCGCCGTATCTCCTGCACATCCCCGCCCCGCGCCGCGCCTCGGACGCGGCCGCGGCCGACACCGCCGCCCACGACACGCTGGTGGCGCTCTACCCCGGCCTGCGGGCGACGATCGACGCGGAGTACGCGACCACGCTCGGCCAGGTCCGCGGCGGGCTCTCGCGCGCCGAGGGCGTGCTCGTCGGCCGGCTCGCCGCCGCGGTCGCGCTGCGGGCCCGGGCGCACGACGGCTCCGACGCGCCGGCGGTCCCGTTCACGCCCGGCACCCAGCCCGGCGACTACCAGCTGACGCCGCCCGGGTTCGCCCAGCCGGTGTTCACCCAGTGGGCGGGCGTGCGCACGTTCGTCCTGCGCCGGGCGAGCCAGTTCCGCCCGCCGGCGCCGCCCGCGCTCAGCAGCACGAAGTACGCCGCGACCATCGCCGAGGTGCAGGCGCTCGGGCCGGCCACCGGCTCGACCCGCACGGCCGACCAGACGCAGATCGGCCTGTTCTGGAACCCGCCGATCTGGGCGGCCTGGAACCGGATCGCCCAGACCGCGGCGCTCGGCCACCGCGGCGACCTGCTCAGCGACGCGCGGACGTTCGCGGCGCTGAACCTCACGTTCGCCGACTCCGTGATCGCGTTCTACGACGCCAAGTACACCTACCGCTTCTGGCGGCCGGTGACCGCGATCCGCGCGACGAGCGACCCGGCGTGGACGCCGCTGTCGAACACTGCGCCGGACCCGTCGTATCCGGGGGCGCACGGAACGATCGCCGCCGCCGGCGCCGACGTGCTGGCCGCGCTGTACGGCAACGACTTCGCGTTCGACCTGGGCTCGACCGCGCTCCCGGGCGTGGAGCGCTCGTTCACGAGCTTCTCCGAGGCGGCCGAGGAGGCGAGCGTGAGCCGCATCTACAACGGCAACCACACGCGGGTCGACCAGGTGGCCGGCGAGAACCTCGGCCACGACGTCGCGGGGTTCGTGCTCGGGCACGCGTTCCGCCGCTGAACCGGTGCGGATGCTGATCGTCGCCGCCGTGGCGGCGCTGGCGGTGCTGGTCGCCGTCGCGCCCCACGGGACGGCGACGGCCGGCGTCGGCCTGCAGGCGGGGCCCGGCGGGCGTCGGCATCGACCCCGCCGGCGGCCTGCTCGCGCCGCTGCACACGCACGACGCGAGCGGGATCGTCCACGTCGAGGCGGACCGGCCGTTCGCGTTCACGCTCGGCCAGTTCTTCGCGGTCTGGGGCGTGCGGTTCAGCCGCGCGCACCTCGGCGGCTACGGCGCGCCGCGCGTCTACGTCGACGGCCGGCCCGTCCGCGATCCAGCTGCCCACGTCCTGCGCGCGCATGACCGGATCGTGGTCGGCATCGGGCCGCCGGGCTCGTTCCCGACGCGGGACCCCGAGCCGTTCCCGGCCGGGCTGTGACGCCTCAGATCTGCGCGCGGCGGTAGCTCGTGTGGGCGTAGCGGCGCAGCAGCGGGTCGAGGCGGTCCAGCGCCGCCTGCTTGAGCCGCCCCACCCGCGCCAGGTCGCCCGCCGAGCAGCTCGCCTTGCAGGTCCGGTTCTGGCGCAGCGCCTCGTCCACCGCCGCTTTGAAGTCGACGAGGCCCGCGCGCAGCGCCGGGCTGGTCGCGCGCGCCCGCAGCCGTTCGATCCGGCGCGCCAGGCGCGCCCGGTTCGCGGCGGCCGCGGCGAAGTTCCCCTTCACCGCCGCCGCACGTCCGCGCTCGGACATCCGCATCAGCGAGTCGAGCGTCCGGACCTCCGTCGCGAGGCTCGCCCCGCGCGGCGGCGTCTGCGTCTTTGTGGGCGTCGGGGTCGCCGTCGCCGTCGCGGCGCGCGCGGCGTCCCCGCTCGCGTTGTGCTCGGCGCCCCGAGGGATGAGCGCCAGCCCGAGCCCGATCGCCACGATCGCCAGCACCACCCCACCGATCGCGAGCGGCCGGCCACCGAACCGCGGCGGCCGCGCCGCCGGTGCGGGCGGAGGGGCCATGTCGGCCGGCGGCGCCGCGGGCTCCCGCGAGGCCGGAACGGGCGCGGGCACGGGCTCCGGGGGCGGAGCCTTCGCAGGCGGCGGCGAGGGCGGGGGCACCGCGGGCCGCACCGCCGACACCGGCGGCCACACCGTCGCATACCCGGGAGGCGGCGCGGCCTCTTGCTCCGCCGGAGCGGCCGAAGGCACCGCGCGCGGCGACCCGGTTTCGGCGGCCACCGGAGTGTCGACCGCGAAGAGCGAGACGAAGCGCCGCCCCCCACGAGGCTCGGCTGGTGACGACTCGGTGCCCCGGGATGAGGCGGGCACTGAGGGAGGCGGAGGGGGCGGCGCGGCCGCGGCGGCCGGCGCGGGCGGCGCGGCCGCGGCGGGCGGAGGGGGCGGCGCCGCTGTCCGGGATGGA